>NZ_JBMXVQ010000085.1:0-19437 GCF_053999135.1 Caminibacter sp. | reverse complement strand
TCTTAGAACCCGTAAGGCTGGAAATAGAAATTTTGTGGACGTACATCTGGTATTGACTCCTGAGATGAAACTTAAGCTTGCACATACAATTGTAGAAAATGTGGAAGAAAAAATCAGAGCTATTGATCCGGATAAAAGATGGATAATAAATATTCATGCCGACCCGTATGACGATTCACATATAAATAAACTTTTAGAGGAGTGCGAGTGAAACTAAAAAATATTATAATAGAAGATAAAAAAGATAAAGCGGTTTTTGAATTTAAGGAAATTAAGGATAAAACAATTTCTGATATTTCCAGATTTTTTACAAAAAACAATATAAATTCATGTGTTATTACTAAAGATAAAAAACCGTATTATATTTTAACGGCTACGGATATTATAGATGCTCTGGTCGCTCATTATGATAATATGAATATTGCCACTTATATAGAAAAAAATCCTAAAAAAGTTATTACCATAAGTGAGGAAGAAGCGGTTTTTGAAGCCTATAGACTTATGAGAAGTTATAGAATACATCATTTGATTATAGTAGATAAACAAGGTAATTATAAAGCTGTTATAAATTTTAACGATTTTGCCTCTTATCTTACGGAAATAGCCCTTAAAGATGAAATGACGGGTCTTTATAATAAAAGATTTTTTGAATTTATTATTGACAGATATAAAAATGAAGACATAGAAATTGGTCTTATTTTTATAGATTTGGATAATTTTAAAAAAATAAACGATATTTACGGTCATATGTTTGGAGATAAGGTATTAAAAAAAGTAGCTTCTATTATAAGACATATAATAAGGGATATAGATTATGCTTTTAGATTTGGAGGTGATGAATTTGTTGTGATGGTTTTTACTTCGAATGAAGTACTTGCAAAAATAGCCAATAGAATAAAAAACACTATTAAAAATACCGTAGTAGATAACGTAAAGCTTGAATGCAGTATAGGATATGCCCATTTTCCAACAGACAGTAATAATTTAGAGGAAGTTTTGAAATTAGCTGATGAGAGAATGTATAAAGAGAAAAAAGCCAATAAGAGGTAAAGGCCTCCTTATTTATTTAAAGCCTCTACCGCTTTTAGCATCATAAGACCGGCTTCGTTTACGCTGTTTCTTCCAAGATATTTTGCTTCTCTAGCTGCAATATATGCTTTGTCGAATGTTTCTTTGCTAAGACCTGATTTTTTAACAGCCTCTTTAATATTTTCAGGTAAAATTCTTACTTTTTGTTCTTTTACATACATACTTCCAGTATCTGCGATAGCTTTTACAACTCTATAAATTGTTGGGTTGATTGGTGCTCCAAATCCTTCAGGAACGCCGCTCATAGCTTCATCCATCATTTTCCCGTATTCTGTTTCTATAATGTGTCCGTCAGGCATTACTTCAATAAATCCTTTTGCTTCAAGTTTGTCAACAGCCTCAAGGATTTTTCTTCTTTCGTCTTCGTCTTTGCCTTCAAGAATGTTTTCACAGGCAATTCCTCTGTCTGGAATCATTTTGAAAATATCCATTTCATATCTTGTCATAAATGGAAGTTTTGGATGAGTTGCTAGCTCTTCGTACATTAAACCGGATTTGCTAGGTTCATATGTTCCAAGAATTCTCTCACGTCTAGCCTCTTCTACCCATTCTCTGTTTGGTGCGCTGAATATTTTGTTTGAAATGGCAAGTGTTTTTACAGACCAGCTGTGAATTGGTCTTTCGTCATAATTTTGGTCTTCAATTACTCTCTCACCATCAGGAGTTACGAAATAAACCGCTTTACCTTTTTCATCAACACCTTCAGTAATAAGTCCGAATGCTTCAAGGCTGTATAGGTATTCTCTTAAATCAAAGTTTTCTTCGAACCATTTTTTCTTATCAGTTAAATCAGCGAATTTTTTAGCAATTTCTTGTTTTTTCTTAGGCATTTCATCAAGTCTTCTTCCGTATTTTTCAAGAAGTTTTTTATATTCTCTGATTTTTCTCTCAAGAAGTTCTGCTTTAATTTCATCAAATGTCGGAGTTTCTTCCGGATTTTCAGGAACTTTTTCATCCCAGATTTTTTTAATTGTTTTTAATGTTTCTACTTCTTCTTGTTCAATTGCAAATGTTTTTAGAGGTTTTTCGGTTTTATCTTTGTAAATTCTGTAAACTTCAAGAGCTTTTTCCCCAGCTTTTGTTAATTGGTCTACGTCAGCTACGTATCCTAAAGCTTCAAGGTTGGCTAAGCTGTCAAGGTCAATTTCTTCACCGTCAGCTACTTTTGCAATATCTTCTAAAATAGATAAATCAAGAACGCTTCCCTCAGCTGCCCATCCTCCATAAGTTAATGTTTCTTTTACTGCTTGACCAAGTTCTGTAAATGTAAAAAATTCACCTACAGGGATTGAATAAGCTATTAATCTCATAGCTTCAAGTAAATCTTTATTATTTCCTTCAATTGGAAGATAGTGAGCGTCAGTAGGACCCATTGGAGATTTTCTAATATATTCAGCAAGTTCTGCGTCTATTACAAGCTCAGGGTTTGTTATTTTGTAAGCTTCGTAAAGGTCGATTGCCTCTTGAGTTAATTCACCGTTTTGGGCAAATCCTCTTTTTTCAAGTTCTGCATTTGAGATTTTAGTAGTTTTGTTTTTATTTTTAACAGCTGCGTCAATCATAGCGATTACTTCGCTGCTAACCCATTTGAAATTGTCTTTCCATTCATCGATATTTTCGATTTTGTCTTTTACTCTGTTTAATACATCCGCTACTACACTTCCTGCATATGTAAACTCTGCAACTGCCGGCATAGGGAATCTTATAATTCCTCCAAGGTTTAACTCTTCTACGGCTTCATTGTTTAATGCTTCTGTTTTAATTGTTTTTGTGTCGCTGTTTAACAGTTCCAAAATAATTTTTGCCGCTTCTTTTTTTATAATCATTGCGCGCCTCCTCTTAATTTTTTCGTAATTTTAACATATCATTTTAGTTTAGTCAATAAAACTAAACTTTATTTTGGCTAGAGTTTAGTCGGGGGATTTAAATTGAAATAGTAACTAAAAAAGAGAAAAAAAGATAGAAAAGATTTAATTTTCTTTTGAATTTTCTTCTTTTTCAGGGTTTACCATTTTTGCTATTAAAATGGAAATACCGTAAAGTATAAGAAGAGGTGCAGCCATTGCAAGCTGTGAAAATAAATCCGGCGGTGTTAAAACCGCTGCAAGAATAAAAATTATGACTATTGCGTATCTTGCAAAATCTTTTAGTGTTTGGTCCGTAACCAATCCTAGTTTTGCTAAAAAATATGTAACTACGGGCATTTCAAAAGCTATACCAAATCCAAGCATCAGTTTTCCAAAGAAACTTACGTATTCGCTCATTCTTGGCATTGCCGTAAATTCACTTCCGCCAAATGTTATAAGCATTTTAAAGCCCACCGGAAATACTACATAATAAGCAAAAGCAGCACCGGCTACAAACATAACGGTCCCCCAAAATACAAAAGGAATAACCAGTTTTTTTTCATGTTCGTATAATCCCGGTGCAATAAAAGCCCAGATTTGATATAAAATAAAAGGCAATGCCATAAAAAGCCCTGCAAACAGTGATATTTTTACGGCTGTGAAAAAAGGTTCGGCCAGTCCGGTAAATATTATTTTGCTGTCTTTTTTAAGCTCTAGTGCTTCTAAAAGCGGTTCGCTCATCCATTGGAAAATGTCTTTCCAGAATACAAATGCCAGAAAGAAAAAAAGAAAATAGATAATTACTATTTTAATAAGCCGAGAACGAAGCTCGGCTATATGAGGTTTAATTTCTTCAAGCATTTTTTTCTTGTTCTTTTGTTGTAGAATTTGCAGTTGTTGTTTGATTTTCAATTTTATCGGTTTTTTCGGTAGTTTTAATATCTGTTTCTTCGCCTTCTTTTACGGCATCTTTAAAGTTTTTAATACCTTTTCCAAGCCCACTTGCTAGTTCAGGTATTTTTTTACCTCCGAAAAGTAGTAAAACTACTAATAAAATAACGACGATTTGCCATGTACTTACACCCATTGCGTATCCTTTTTTTGAGAATTTTAGCATAAATTATTGAAATGATGGTATTCTTTGATAAAATTTTACAAAAAAGGAACAAAATGGCGTTAAAACTTGCGGTATTTGATTTTGATTCTACTCTTATGGACGGTGAAACAATAGATTTTTTGGCCGAACCGTTGGGTCTAAAAGACAAGGTGGCTTCTATTACAGAGATGGCTATGAGAGGAGAACTTGATTTTTTTGAGAGTCTTATAATGAGGGTAAAACTTCTTGAAGGACTTGAGGAAAAAAAGGTAGATGAAATTTGTCATAATCTGCCTTTAATGCCGGGGGCTGATGAGACGATAAAAGTACTTAAAAAAGAGGGATTAAAAATTATGGTTTTTAGCGGAGGTTTTAGAAACGCCACTTCTTATTTTAAAGAAAAACTGGGTTATGATGCCGATTTTAGTAATATCCTTCACAGTAAAAACGGAATTCTCACGGGGCTTGTAGGCGGTGAAATGATGTTTAGCCATTCAAAGGGAGATATGTTAAAAAGAATTCAAAACGTTTTAGGCGTTACTCCTGAAGAAACGATGGTAGTAGGTGACGGTGCCAATGATTTGAGTATGTTTAAACACGCTACAGTTAGAGTTGCTTTTTGCGCAAAAGAAATTCTTAAAAAAAACGCTAACATTATAATAGAAGAGAAAGATTTAACTAAAATATTGGAATTTATTTAAGGAGTTTAAAATGAATACAAGTATCTGGGTAGATTATTTGGACAGGGAATTTTTAGACAGCAAATTTAAAGAGTGGATAAACAGCGGTCTTGTAAACGGACTGACAAGCAACCCTGCGATTTTTGCAAACGCGCTAAAAAAAGAAGTCTATAAAGAAGATATAGAAAAACTGAAAGGGAAATCTCCAAAAGAGATTTATGAAGAAATAGCGGTTAAAGACATTCAAAAAGCGTGTGATATTTTAGCCCCTTTATACGACAACGGAGAAGACGGGTATGCCAGTATTGAAGTGGACCCAAGACTTATAAACGATGCAAAAGGGACGATTGATGAAGCTTTAAGGCTTTATGATAAAATTGAAAGAGATAACGTAATGATAAAAATTCCGGCAAATGAAGCCGGATATAAAGCTATGGAAGAACTTGCTAAAAGAGGTATAAATATAAATGCTACTCTTGTTTTTTCTCCAAATCAGGCTATGAGGGCACTTGATGCTATAAGTAAAGGTCCTAGGACGATTGACGGGGTTATTTCGGTATTTGTTAGTAGGTTTGACAGAAAATTAAATCCTGTTTTGGCTAAGCAAAATTTAGCAAAAGACAGAGTAGGATTTTTTAACGCAATTAAAATTTACAATCAGATAGAAGAAGCCGGATTACCTAATATCAGAACGCTTTTTGCTTCTACGGGCGTAAAGCAGGAATATCTGCCAAAAGATTATTATGTAGAAAATTTATACCTGCCCCATAGTGTGCTTACATTGCCTCTTGATGTTATTGAGGAGATTAAAAATAAAGAGCTTGAAGAGAGTTTTCATTTTCAAACAAAACATATTGATGCGTTTTTTAGTTTTTTAGCCCCTGCTGGGATTAGTATGCAAAAGATTTATCAGGAGTTATTTGATGAAGGAGTGGAAGCTTTCGAAAAAGCGTTTGAGGATATGCTAAGCTCCATTAAGGCGTAATTTATGAAAAAAGAGATGCTTAACAAATTTTTATATGCTATGATAAAAAAAGGTGGTAGTGATTTACATATCAAGTCTTCTGGTGTGGTAAGAGCGAGAGTTCAGGGGAAACTGGTTACTTTTACTCAAAATCCCGTTCCAAGAAAAGAAGTTGAAGAACTTCTTTTGGATATTTTGGGAGAAAAAAAATTTAAAGAATTTATGGAAAATAAGGATTTGGATTTTTCTTATAAACTTGATGAAAATTACAGATTCAGGGGAAACGCTTTTTTTCAAATAGAAGGCCCTTCTTTGGTTTTTAGAGTTATTCCTGTTAAGGTTCCTACTATTGATGAGCTTAATTTACCTCCAGTAGTTAAAAAATTTACGGAAATAGAAAGGGGACTTGTATTGGTAACAGGTGTTACCGGAAGCGGTAAATCTACAACCCTAGCCGCTTTAATAAATGAAATAAACGAAACAAAATCAAAGCATATTATAACTATTGAGGACCCTGTGGAATTTGTTCATAAAGATAAAAAAAGTCTTATAAATCAAAGAAGTGTTGGAGAAGACACTGTATCTTTTGCCAGAGCCTTAAAAGCGGCTTTAAGGGAAGACCCTGATATTATTCTTGTAGGTGAAATGAGGGATATCGAAACAATTGAAATAGCCCTTCATGCGGCGGAAACAGGTCATCTTGTTTTTTCAACTCTTCATACGCTTGATGCAAAAGAGACTATTAACAGGATAATAGGGGTTTTTCCTCCTCAAGAGCAGCCGAGAATAAGACTTGTGCTCTCTTCTGTTATAGAAGGGATTATATCTCAAAGACTTGTACCTACCGTTGATAAAAAAAGGGTTGCCGCTATGGAAATTTTATTGAAAACTCCAAGAATTAAAGAACTTATTTCCCAAGATAGGGACAGCGAAATAAAAGACGCTTTGGAAGAAGGTAAAAATGTTTACGGTACCCAGAGTTTTGATCAGCATCTGGTCGATTTGGTTATCGGCGGAAGAATAGACGAACCTACCGCTATTGAATACGCTTCTAGTAAAGACGATTTTAAACTTAAACTAAAACAGGAAAAAATGAGACATAATATTAGTGATGAAGAAGAGGATGTAATAGCCCTTAAAAGTGAATGAAGTTTTATTGCAAAAAGCAATAATTTAGATATAATTCCAATTCGAAAAAAATTTAAGGAGACAATATGCTTGAAGGAATAATCAGAGAGAGTACTTCTAAGTCAGCGACTAAAAAACTTAGAAGAGATGGTTATCTGATTGCTAACATTTATGGAAAAGGTCAAGAAAACATAAATGCGGCATTCAAAAAAGGTGACTTTGTAAAATATATGAGAAATAAAGAACATTTAATTTTTCCTGTTAAAGTTGGAGATAAAGAGTTTAAAGCGGTTGTTCAAGAGTATCAAAAAGACCCTGTAACAGGAGATTTGTTACATGTGGATTTATTAATGGCTCAGCCTGGAGTAAAACAATATTTTTATGTACCTATTAAAGTTGTAGGAACTCCTAAAGGTCTTAAAAACAAAGGTGTATTGATTTATCATAGAAGAAGAATTAAAGTTAAATCAACTCCTGAGAATTTACCTGATTATTTTGAAATTGACGTAAGTGATTTGGACGTTGGTGATAACGTACTTATTAGAGATATTAAAATGCCAGAAGGTGTTGAGTGCTATCTAAACCCTTCAATTCCTGTAGTCGGTGTAATTAAGGCAAAATAATCCCAAAAAGCTTCTCGCTTTTTGGCGAGAATTAAAGAGGCGCTATGAAACTTATTGTCGGTCTTGGTAATCCCGGAAAAAAATATGAATTAAATCGTCATAACGTAGGTTTTATGGCAGTAGACTATTTAATTGATGCGTTTAAAGCTTCTAAGGTTTCTTCTAAATTTAAAGGTGAATTATATAAAGCCGGTGAATATCTGTTTTTAAAACCCACAACTTATATGAATTTATCAGGTGAGGCGGTCAGGGCAGTGAAGGATTTTTATAAAATAGACAATGAGGATATAATAGTTATTCACGATGATATAGATTTGAAACTCGGTGCTTTGAAATTTAAAAAAGGCGGAGGCAGCGGAGGTCATAACGGGCTTAAATCGATAGATTCCCATATAGGTAATGATTATTGGCGTGTAAGAATTGGAGTTGGAAGACCTGAGAAAAAAGAAGAAGTTGTAAATTTTGTTTTAAGTGATTTTAGCAGTGAAGAAATAGAGTGTATAAAACCCCTTTTTGAAACGGTGGCAAAAGCGGTTGAAGATATTGCTCAGGCGCCTAGCAGATACTCTAAAAAAGGGTGTTAGTGTATTTTTGGTATATTCTCAAAAAATACGTAAAAAATTTTTTTACGGTTCTTTTTGCATTAAGCGTTTTGTTTGTGATAGTGGATTTGAGTTTTAACTTTTCAAAATTGCCTTATTCTTCAAACTTACAGGTTTTATATGTTTCTTATCAATTTCTTTACGCTGTTTTTGTTTTATATCCTTTAGCAATTATTTTTTCTTTTTTATTAACTGTTTCATCTATGATTAAATTTAATGAATTTGTCAGTTTTTACTCTTTAGGTTTTTTACCTAAAAAGATTCTGATGCCTTTTTTATTATTTTCGTTTTTTTTTACTTTTTTTATATTTTTTCTTCAAAGTACTAAACTTGCTTATATCAATCAATATGCCTCAGCGGTTAAAAACAGTGAAAAACTTAAAGATAAAGACCTTTTTCTAAAGCATAATAACAAAGTTGTTTATATAAAAGAACTTAATCCGATATTTAAAATTGCAAATGACGTGAGGGTTTTTGAAATAAACGGTGACTTAAAAAAAATGATTTATGCTCCTAAAGCTTATTTTGTAAATAATAGATGGTATGCTAAAAATGCGGAAATTACTTATTTTTTTGAAAAAGAATGGGTAAAAGAATATAAAGATGTCTGTTTTTTGGAAAATTTCAAACCTAAAATACTTTCAAGCCTTAAAAGTTTGAATGAAATATCTTTTTATGACGCTTATCTTGCAATTCGTTATTTTAAAGATATTGACGAAAGCAAGATTTTAGCAATAGTGTTTTTTAAAATTTTTACGCCTCTTAGTATGATAGCATTAATGGTAATTTTCTTTTTAGTAGCTCCTGTTCATATAAGGCTCTCGAATATTACTCTTTTTATGATACAATCCATTATATTAAGCATTCTTCTTTGGGGAGGAGAATTACTGCTTTTTAAATTTTCAAAACAGGGAATAATCCCTTATTGGAGTATTGCCGTTCCTTTTGTGATTTTGTTTGTTTTAGATATATATTTTTTAAGGAGAAAAAATGAACTTTAAGAATTTAGCGGAAAAATACGGTACACCTTTATATGTATATGATTTTAATCATTTTGAAAATCAGTTTAACGAACTTAAAAAAGCTTTTAAAGCCAGAAAAAGTATTATATCTTATGCGGTAAAGGCAAATTCTAATCTTTCTGTTATCAAAAAATTTGCATCTCTTGGAAGCGGGGCTGATTGTGTAAGTATAGGGGAAGTAAAAAGAGCGCTTTTGGCGGGAATTGATAAATATAAGATTATTTTCAGCGGTGTAGGTAAAAGGGATGATGAAATAAAAGAAGCTCTTGAAAAAGATATATTAATGATAAACGTAGAGAGTGACGCGGAACTTAAAAGAGTGGATGCAATAGCTAAAGAACTTGGGAAAACTGCAAGAATTTCCATCAGGGTAAATCCTAATATCGACCCTAAAACGCATCCTTATATTTCCACCGGGCTTCATGAGAATAAATTCGGTGTGGATATTGAAACAGCTAAAGGAATGTATATTTACGCTAAAAAATCGTCAAATTTAAATCCGGTAGGAATTCATTTTCATATAGGAAGTCAGCTGACAGAACTTGAACCTATCCGGGAAGCTTCTCAAATAGTGGCCGATTTGGTAAGAAGCCTTAAAGCGATTAATATCGATATAAAATTTTTTGACGTAGGGGGCGGGCTTGGAATTAAATATAAAGATGAAGAAACTATAAAGCCTTATGATTACGCCCAGGCCATTTTATCTACTCTTAGCGGTTTAGATGTTACTATCGTTTGCGAACCTGGAAGATTTTTGGTTGGAAACGGAGGATGGTTCTTAACAAAAGTACTGTATGAAAAAGTAAACGGTGATAAAAGATTTGTAATAGTTGATGGGGCTATGAACGATTTAATAAGACCGAGCCTTTATAACGCATATCATAAAATAGAGGTGTTAAGCTCAAAAGAAAATCCAAAAATTTCAAAAGCCAATATTGTGGGACCTATATGTGAAAGCGGCGACTTTTTTGCTAAAAATATAGAGGTTCCGGAAACCAGTCCGGGAGATTTGGTAGTTATACACAGTGCGGGAGCTTACGGATTTACCATGAGCAGTAACTATAACACCCGTCCTCGTCCTGCGGAAGTAGCCGTAGAAGATGGAAACGACAGAATTATAAGAAGAAGAGAGACTTTTGAAGATTTAATAGCACAGGAATTGGATTATTTGGTATGAGAGGATATTTTTTAGATGTTCAGGGGACTTTAATTGATGATAAAAATTTTCTGCCACTGCCCGGGGCTTTAGAGTTTGTAAGATACTTAAAAAAGAATAAAATACCTTTTATTCTTTTAACAAACAACACGAAAATACCATCAGAAGAGTTTAAAAAATATTTAAAAGGTTTAGGGTTTGAATTTGATAATTATCTTGACCCTTTAACGGTTTTGGATGATGTTATAAACACTTCCGTTGCTCCTTACGGGAGTGAAAAATTTTTAAAAATAATAAAAGAAAAATATTCTGTAGATTATAAAAAACCCGGTATGATAGTACTTGGAATAAAACTGTATTCCAACGAAGAATTTGCTGACATTATAGAAATGATTTTACAAGGGGCTAAACTTGTAGGAATGCATAAAACCTCTCTTTATCATAAAAATAATAAAAGATATCCGGGGCTTGGAGCTATTTTGGAGATGTTAAAATATGCTACGGGGAGCGATTATGAGGTTGTTGGAAAACCTTCTTTTAGATTTTTTAAAAAAGCTTCGGATATTTTAAAGCTTAGTTTTGATAAAATTACCATTATAAGCGATGACTTATACGGAGACATTATTCCTGCTATGGAATTTGGTATGGAAGGTGTTCTTGTTTTAAGCGGAAAGATAAAAAATGAAAAAGAAATAAGTCAAAAACCTCACAAAATATTTAAAAATATAGGAGAGTATCTTGAATTTATCAGAACTGAGAAAACAGATTGATTCTATTGATAATGAAATCATAAAACTTCTCAACAAAAGAATGGAAATAGTAAAAAAAGTAGGAGAACTTAAAAATACTACAAACGCTCCAATTTACAGACCTGAGAGGGAAAAAGAGATTATTGAAAGACTTACTGAAATTTCCAAAAAAGAAGGCGGGGTTTTAGGTAAAGAAGAAATTGAAGCTATTTTTTTGGAAATATTTGCCATAAGCAGGGCACTTGAAAGAAAAGAAAGAATAGCGTTTTTAGGACCTGTAGGAACTTATACCCATCAGGCGGCAGAAGCGAGGTTTGGTGTTACGGCTAAATATCTTCCTGTTATAAATATAGAAGGTGTTTTTAAGACGGTTGCCAATAAAGAAGCTAAATACGGGGTTGTACCTATTGAGAACAATACCGAAGGCGTTGTAGGCATAACTCTTGATAGTTTAAAAAAATATGACGTTAAAATAGTGGCTGAAGTATGTATGGAAATACATCATTCTTTTGCTTCTTTATGTGAGGATGTAAGCAAAATAAAAAGAATATATTCTCATCCCCAAGGATATAACCAGTGCCTTGGATTTTTAGAAAATTACGGTCTTTTAGAAGCTGAGTTTATTCCCACCAAATCTACTGCCGAAGCCGCTAAAATTGCTTCAAAAGACCCTGAAGGAGGGGCAATATGTTCTAAAATAGCGGCAAAACTATATAATGTGCCTTTATTGTTTGAAAAAATAGAGGATAATAAAGCCAACAGAACAAGATTTATTATTATAAGCGATTTTAAAACCAATCCTTCGGGAGAGGATAAAACTTCTGTTATTGCCAAAACATCTCATAAATCAGGTGCCCTTTTTGACCTTCTTAAAAAATTTAAAGAAAGAGATATAAATCTTTTAAAGATAGAGTCACGCCCTATGAAAGACGATACATTTAACACATGGTTTTATATAGATTTTGAAGGACATATAGACGAACCTGAAATAAAAGAGCTGATAGAAAAAGAAAATATGATATGGCTTGGAAGTTATCTTAGGGATTGTTAAAAAAAGGAGAATTTAATGTTTGAAAAAATAAAAGACTTAAAAACCTATGAAGCCGGAAAGCCCATTGAACTTGTCGTAAGGGAATATGGAATAAAGCCGGAGGAAATTATAAAACTGGCAAGCAATGAAAATCCTTACGGTCCTTCGCCTAAAGTGATAGAAGAGGTTAAATCAAAAGCCCATCTTATGCACAGGTATCCCGATGACAGTTTTTATGAGTTAAAAGAGGGGCTTTCAAAAAAATTTGGTTTAAATGCCGAAAATTTCATAATAGGGGCCGGTAGCGACCAGGTTTTGGAATTTGCCGTACATGGAATATATCCGAGCAGAGTTTTAATGGCTGGTATTACATTTGCAATGTATGAGATATATTCAAAACAAGTGGGAGCCGAGATTTTAAAAACTTCTTCAAAAGAGCATAACCTTAAAGAATTTTATGATATGTATAAAGAATATAAACCGGAAATAATTTTTTTATGCGTACCTAATAATCCTCTTGGAGAATGTCTGGATGCGGACGATGTTTATGATTTTATAGAAAAGGTTGATTCTCAAACGCTTATTATAGTAGACGGGGCTTATCAGGAGTTTGCTTCTTTTAAAGATTCTAAAAAGGCTCTTGATGTTAAGAAATTGGCTGATTATCCGAATGTGCTTTATACAGGGACTTTCAGTAAAGCATACGGTCTTGGAGGTATGAGAGTAGGATACGGAGTGGCAAACAAGGAGATTATTAAAAATCTTCATAAGTTAAGACCTCCTTTTAATATAACGACACTTTCCCTTGCAGCTGCGGTAAAAGCGTTAAAAGATGAGGAGTGGGTTAGCAAAGGAATAAAAAACAATTTTAAAGAAATGGAAAAATATATCTCTTTTGCAAAGGAAAAAGGCATTGAATATATAGAAAGTTATACCAATTTTATAGTCCTCTTTATCGAAAACTCAAAAGAAATTTCCAACAAGCTTCTAAAAAAAGGCATTATTGTAAGAGATATGAGTTCTTACGGGTTTGATGCTATAAGAATTACTATAGGAAAACCTGAAGAAAATGATAAAGTAATTGACATATTAAGGGAAATTAGTTGAATTTTGAAGCTTTATTTAAGCAGATTATAGAATTTTTTAACAAACTTAATAAAAAACAGCGTTATGTAATTATAGGGAGTATAGTTACTGTTATTGCCATTATCTCCTTTTTAGTGGTTTTTAATACCGCTTCTTCTAATAAAAAACCCGGATATGCTATTTTGTTTGACAATCTTAAACCTCAGGACGCCGCTTTAATAGTTCAGTATCTTGATAAAAAGCAAATCCCTTATATAATTCCGGAAGAAGGCGTTATAGAAGTTCCAAAAGAAATAGTTGAAAAAGTAAGGCTTGACGTAGCGGCTCAGGGGCTTCCTAAATCCAGTAAAGTTGGTTTTGAGCTGTTTGACAAAAATTCTTTTGGAGCTACCGATTTTGAACAAAGGGTGAAATATTTAAGGGCCATTGAGGGGGAACTTGCCAAAACTATAGAATCCATTTCTGCGGTAGAAGAGGCAAAGGTAAACATCGCTATTCCAAAAGAGTCGGTTTTTGTGGAAAAAGAAGTACCCCCTACGGCTTCGGTGCTTATCAAATTAAGACCTAATATGATTTTAACCCCCAAACAGATTCAGGGAATAAAATGGCTGGTTGCCGCGGCTGTGCCTAAACTTAAACCTGAAAACGTAAAAATAGTTGACCAATACGGGAACCCTTTAGGAGAAAACGATGAACTGACCCGTAATAATGAACTTTTAAAAACTCAGCTTCTTTATAAAAAAAGAATAGAAAAAGCTTTAGAAGATAAAATAGTTTCGATATTGGCTCCTATTGTAGGAGGTAAAGATAAGGTTGTGGCAAAGGTGAGCGTTGATATAGATTTTTCTCAGGTTAAATCAAAAGCCACTATATATTCTCCGGATAATGTTGTCAGAAGCGAGCAGACTCTTGAAGAGAGCCGTATTGGAACAAAACCTAAAGAAGTCGGAGGGGTACCCGGCGTTGTCAGCAATATAGGTCCGGTGCAGGGACTTAAAAACAATCAGGTGGTTGATAAGTATAATAAAAGCGAAACCACTACCAATTATGAAATTTCAACTACTGTAAAAAATATAAAAGAGGACTTTGCCAAAATAAAAAGAATTACGGCGGCTGTGGTGGTTGACGGACACTATAAGGTTGATAAAGACGGTAAAAAAACATTTGTGCCTTTAAGCGAAGTGGAAATAGCGAATATCCAAAATCTCGTTAAAAACGCAATAGGTTTTGACCCTAAAAGGGGAGATAGCGTAACTGTCAGCAGTTTTGAATTTGCTCAGACTACAAAAGCCGCGGCTACTACACCTGTAGGAAAGATTATGGGAATGATAGAGATGTATTTAGGACCTGTCGCACCTGTGCTTAAATATCTGTTTTTGGCGTTGGTGCTGTTTGTTTTCTACAAAAAAGTAATTACCCCGTTTACTCAAAAAATGCTTGAAGTAAAAATAGAAGAAGAAGAACCGGCTAAAAAAGAAATTGAAATAGAAGAAGAGGAATTAGGAACAACTTATGATAAAATAAAAGAGTTAAAAGAAAAAGTGGAACAGCAGCTTGGAATTAGCGGAGAGATAAACGAAGAAGAGTTAAAATATGAAGTATTGCTTGAGAGGGTAACTAAAATGGTTGAAGATAATCCAGAACAGGTTGCTAAAGTTTTAGAAAATCTGATAAAAGAAGAGCATACAGAAATATAAAGGATAAATAATGGCTTTAAGTCCTCAGCAACAGGCTATTTTAGAAGAACTTTCAATGCCTGAAAAAATAGCGATTTTGCTTATTCAGCTCGGAGAAGATTTAACGGCTCAGATTTTTTCTTACATGGATGTGGATACGATTACTGAAATCTCAAAATATATTGCTACCGCTAGGGCTATAGACAAAGCCATTGCCGCTGCGGTATTGGAAGAGTTTTACGTAATTTTCCAATCTAACCAATATATTGCAAGCGGAGGTTTGGAATATGCAAAAGAGATTTTATATAAGGCGTTAGGGCCTGAAGAAGCTAAAAAAGTTCTTGATAAACTCGCAAAATCCCTTCAAAGCGAACAGACGTTCGGATTTTTACAAAAGGTTAAACCTCAACAGCTTGCCGATTTTATCGTTAACGAACACCCTCAGACAATTGCTCTTATTTTGGCTCATATGGACCCTACAAGTGCGGCTGAGACACTTAGTTATTTTCCGGATGAAATAAGGGCTGAGGTATTAATGAGAATGAGTAATTTAGGAGATATTTCTCCTCAGGTTATTAAAAAAGTAAGCGCTATTCTTGAAACCAAACTTGAGTCTTTAACCGGATACAAAGTGGAAATTGGAGGGGTGAGGTTTGTTGCCGAAATTTTTAACAGACTCGGTCAAAAAGCCGCTAAATCCACCCTTAAGTATATAGAACAGATTAATAACGAACTTGCAGAAGAGATTAAAGAAAAAATGTTTACCTTTGAAGATATTCTTAAACTCGATAATACCGCAATCCGTGAAATATTAAAAGAAGTTGATAAAAATACTCTTATGATAGCCTTAAAAGGCGCACCTGAAGAGTTAAAACAGAAGTTTCTTGCCAATATGTCGCAAAGAGCCGCGGCAGCGTTTGAAGAAGAAATGCAATTTTTAGGTCCTGTAAAAGTAAAAGAAGTTGAGGCAGCTCAGAGAAAAGTTATCGAAATAGTTCAAAAACTTGCCGAAGAAGGTAAAATTTCAATTGGAGCAGAGGAAGAGATAATTGAGTAAAATAGTTAACGGAGGAAAGAGCGACAGACATATAATAAAAACGTATAAGTTTAAAGAGCTTGACGATCTTGCAGGAAATGATGACGAGTTTGTTTCGTCCTCTTTTGCTAAATTGCCGGAAAAAGAGACTCAAGAAGATAATGTAATTTCGCAAAGCGAGCCGTCTTCAGGGGTAAATAGTGAAATAGTTGAAAATCTTTTATTAAAAATAGAAGAGCTT
Organism: Caminibacter sp.; assembly: GCF_053999135.1. Taxonomy (NCBI): domain Bacteria; kingdom Pseudomonadati; phylum Campylobacterota; class Epsilonproteobacteria; order Nautiliales; family Nautiliaceae; genus Caminibacter; species Caminibacter sp. The sequence continues at coordinate 3,412 of NZ_JBMXVQ010000085.1, read as the reverse complement.
TCCACTAATATGTTAAAAGCTCAAAGTGAATTTGAAAATGAAATAAAAAAATGTTATGATAAACTTCAGGCGGAAAAAACGAAATCATTTGAGGAAGGTTATCAAAAAGGCCTTCAAGAAGCTCAGAATAAATGTCAACAGGAGATTAATGAAACTAAAAAACTTTTTGAAGATTCTATAAAAAAACTTGATGAAATAAGTAAAATATTTGAAGAAAAAATAGATACTATAGAAAAAGAGCTTATTTCCGTAGCGTTAGATATAGCAAAAGAAATTTTACAAAAAGAGATAAGCGAAAATTCTCAGGAAATTGCTTATAATCTGGCAAAATCACTGATGGAAGACGTGAAAAATGCAACTCATGTAAAAATAAAAGTAAATCCAAAAGACGCCGAATTTTTAAAAGATAAATTCAAAGGTGTGGAAATTATTCCTGATGAAGCAGTAAAAGAGGGAGGAGTGGTTATTTTAAGCGATGTAGGTAATATCGACGGAGAAATAGAAGAGAGGTTTAAAGCGGTAAAAGAGGCCGTATTGAAAGCAAGGAGCAGTTGATAATGTACAAAGATTTAAAAACTATGAAAATAGAAGAGTTGAACAAAGTTGCCGAAAAAATAAGAAAAAGAATACTTGAAGTTGTTTCTTCTAAAGGCGGACATTTAAGCTCGACTCTTGGAGCGGTGGAGCTCATTATCGGTATGCATTATGTGTTTGATGTGGAAAAAGACCCTTTTATTTTTGACGTTTCCCATCAGGCGTATGCCCATAAACTATTAACCGGAAGATGGGAGGCTTTTGATACGTTAAGACAGTTTGGCGGAATAAGCGGATACACAAAACCGAGTGAGAGTAAATATGATTATTTTAGTGCGGGGCACTCTTCAACTTCTATTTCTATAGCGGTTGGAGCTGCAAAAGCCATAAAATTAAAAAAAGAAAACAGAACGCCTGTAGTTTTAATAGGTGACGGCGCTATGAGTGCGGGAATGGTGTATGAAGCTTTAAATGAACTTGGATATTTAAAACTGCCTGTAGTAATTATTCTAAATGATAACGAAATGAGTATAGGAAAGCCTATAGGCGCTATCAGTAAATATCTTACAAAACTAAAAGCCGGAAGGTTTTATCAGGGATTTAAGGAAAAGTTTAAAAAGTTCTTAGACCAGGCACCGGGAGATATTAAATATGCGGCAAAAAAATTTGAAGAGATTTTTAGCGTTAACGGTGTGTTTTTTGAAGAAATGGGGCTTGAATATATAGGCCCTATTGACGGACATAATCTTGAAGAGATTATAGATGTTTTAAAAATTGCAAAAGAGCTTAAAAAGCCGGTAGTTGTTCATGCTAAAACGATAAAAGGAAAAGGTTATAAACAGGCTGAAGGGTATTACGAGCACTGGCATGGAGTCGGGCCTTTTGATTTAAAAACCGGAGAGCCTCTAAAAAAAAGCTCACTTTCAGCCACTAAAATATATGCTGGTAAACTTCTTGAAATAGCAAAAAGAGATGAAAAAGTGGTGGGAGTAACCGCTGCTATGCCAAGCGGTACGGGTATGAAGGAGCTTATGCAGGAGTTTCCTGAGAGGTTTTGGGATGTCGGAATTGCCGAACAGCATGCCGTAACATCCATGGCTCCTATGGCAAAAGAAGGATTTAAACCTTTTGTGGCGATTTATTCGACTTTTTTACAAAGGGGGTATGACCAAATTATTCATGACGTATGTCTTGATAATTATCCTGTAAGATTTGCAATAGACAGAGCTGGGATAGTTGGAGCTGATGGTGAGACTCATCAGGGTGTTTTTGATATAGGGTATTTAAGAATTATTCCAAATATAACGCTTTTTGCGCCGAGGGATTTTGAAACGCTAAAAAAAGCAGTGGAATTTGCTTATAAGTTTGACAAAGGCCCTAGTGCTTTTAGATATCCAAGAGGGGCGTTTAAACTTAAAGACGGGATTTTTGAACCCAGAGATTTTGAGCTTGGAAAAGCCGAACTTTTAATAAATAATGAAAATATAATGCTTATAGGTTATGGGAACGGAGTGGGAAAAGCTTACAAAATCTATCAGATACTTAAAAAAAGAGGAATTGAGACGGGAATTTTGGATTTAAGGTTTGTAAAACCGTTTGACAGGGAGCTTTTAAAATCACTAAAAGCCAAAAAATGGTATATAATAAGCGATAATTCAAAAGAGGGCGGAATTGCCGAAATGCTTGATAATTTTGTAGATGAGGAAAACTTAGGCGTAAAAATTAAAAGTTTTGAATATCCTGATAAATTCATACCTCACGGAAGCGTTGAAGAGGTTGAAAAACTTTTGGGTGTGGATGAAGAAAGTATTGCCGGAATTATAGAAAATGAAAATAGGGTTTAAAAGCGATATCCATCTTGATTTTTGGCTTCCTTTATATGGCAGTATAGATTCTTTTATAAAAGAAATATTAAAACCACAAGAAGCGGATGTTTTGATTATAGCAGGTGATTTAGGGCATTATAATGACCAAAATATTTTACTTTTAAAAAAACTCAAAAATTTTTTTAAAAATATACTTGTAACTTTTGGAAATCACGACTTTTATTTATTGGATAAAAAATTTAATACCTATAAAGAAAGAATCGAAGATTTAAAAAATAACATTAATTCTATTGAGGGGATTTATTTTTTAGACGGTGATTTTTTGGAAATAGAAGGGGTCGGGTTTGCAGGAGCCGGCGGTTGGTATGATTTTTCTTTAGCTGTAAAACATGGATATCCTTTGGAAAAAGTAAAACTGTTTTGGCATTATTTTATGAATGATGCTAAAAATATAAAACCTGAAATAGACCCTGTGAATTTTTCAATGCTTCAAAAAGAGAAACTTCGTAAGAGTATAGATAAAGCCGATATTGTTTTTACTCATGTTCCGCCTTTATATATAAATTGTTACGGAAAACCGGTTTTAGATAGTTTTTATAGTTTTTACGGTTATGATTTATTTAAAGACAATATAAAATACTGGATTTTTGGACATTGTCATAAACCTATGGATTTTTATGAAGAACATATAAGATTTCTCAGCTCTCCTCTTGGATATCCTCATATAAGAACCGGTAAATTTGAGATAGATTATTTAAATAAAACCAGCAAAAATAAAACCAGCAAAGAATTCTCACTCTAAATTAGAATAATTAGAGGGAGATGAATTTGGATGAGCAAAGCTCATTGATTAGATCTTTCTTGTGATTGTATGAGACCGTACATAATTCCGTGTTAGCTGAACATTTTTTATTTATTCTTTGTTCTTCAAGATCTACACTTATATTATTAGAAAATTTAGGAGCTAAAATTGCTTCTCCTACTTGAAGGCCATACTGTTCAATTAAAATTTTGAACTTAAATGACATAATTTCCTCTTTAATCTGACTTTT
>NZ_JBMXVQ010000084.1:0-8114 GCF_053999135.1 Caminibacter sp. | reverse complement strand
CTGGCCCGGGAGTTAAAGCCGCTATAAAACCGACAAAAGCCAAAACAATATATTCGCTCACAAATAACTCTCCAAAAGCTGTCTTAGCTCATGGTCTTTTTTCTCTTTTGCCATTTTAATATATTTCTTATCAAAAATATCAGGTCTGCCCCCATAGCTCAAAAGCATATCTAAAACGTCTAGTTTTCTGTTTTCGATAGCCCATTGTATAAGTTCGTAATTTGCGGCATTCGGGTCGGCTCCTTTATCAAGAAGCATTTTAGCAATCTCAAGATGACCGTTTTTTACGGCTTTTCTTAAAGGATACTCATCGGTGGTATGATAATCGGCCCCCATTTTCATTAAATATTCGACAACATCCTTATGACCGTTAGCAGCGGCGTATTTTATAGCGGCGTTCGAATTGGACTGAATATTAAGACCAAGTTCATGCAGATATTTGACAACTTCCAAATGTCCGTTTTTAGCGGCAAGAACTATTGCCAAATCAAATCTTGCATGAATATTTACTTTATGCCTTACTAAAAATTTAATAATTTCCAAATGACCGTTAGCGGCTGCATAAATAAAAGCAGCCGAATTGTTGGCGTTTACGTCAGCACCTATTTTCAACAAAAATTTAGCTATATCCAAATACCCTACCCCGCATGCGTACTGGAAATAAAAATCTTCGAAAATCCTTAAGTTTAAACCTTTTTTATGAAAAAACTCCAATAAATGAAGATTATCGTATTCAACCGGCCAAAAAGCAACTTCAAACTCCAATAAGGGAGGAGTTTTAAAATTAAATTCATAAAAACTGATAATTTTCTCATTTGATTCTTTTCTTTTCAAAAGTTCTATTAATTCAAGCTCTTTTTCTCCCAACGAAATACCTTTTTGATATAATTTTATCAAAAAAAGATGATGGAAAAGTTAGAAGAATTAAAATACTCCATATTTACCGATGACGATGAAGTAAAAGAGTTTTTAAAAAGAATAACCAATCAACTCTTAAAAAGCAAAATAAAAGATAAAACCATATCACCCTTAATGTTAACTTACAGAGAATTCATAGATTATTCTCTCAAACGTATTTTTAATAAAATCGTAGAAGAACTTAAATCAAAGGGGCTAAAAGAGGACGACGCAAAACTGCTTAGCGCCTATTTGATAAAAGAAGATTTAAAAAAGGATATGATAATCCATAAAACTATTGCTTCTTATATAGTTAGTTTAATTAAAGAAAACCATCTGCTCTTAAACCGTTTTATTTCTGATATGAGAGAGTTTTACACTACTCCTAAAGGAAAACTTATATATCCTGTTATGTACCCTTTTGACAAAAACAGACACACTTCCCCGATTCCCGAACTTAAACAACAACTAACCCAAATAGAAACAGTAAAAAAACAGCTTTTAAAAATGGAAAATGAACTTGAATCGTTAAAAAAAGAAGTCAACCGTTTAAAAAGCCTTATATCTGATATTAAACTTGCAGAAAAAAGAATATCTTCAAGTATCCTGCCTCATCTGAAAAAAATACATACCAAAGAAAGATTTAAAGAAAGACACCTAATCTTCTATATGCAAAAAAAAAGATTTGAAGTACTGATATATGAAAGCGAACAAAAACTTAAAGAATATGAAAAAAAACTAAAAGCCTTAAGCCTAAACATTCAAGGCTTTAAAGAAAAACATAAAGAAACCCTAAAAAAAGAAAAAGAAATAATTTCCACAATAGCAAAAAACATCTCAATACCAAGGAAAATAGAAAAATGAAACCTTTTATCGTTATGGATATCCTCAAAAAAGCCAGAGAACTAAGCGATGTAATACACCTCGAAATAGGAGAACCGGACTTATCTCCTAGCCCCAAAGTAAAAGAATCCTTACTATCAGCAGTTAAAGAAGATAAATTTTACTATACGGAAGCCAAGGGTCTAGAAAAATTAAGAAAAAAAATTGCTTCTCATTATAAGAAATTTTACGGTGTTAATGTAAATCCGGAAAATATAATAATAACGACCGGAACTTCCACTGCTTTTTTAATAGCCTTTTATTTTGCTAAAGAAATTGCCACCCCTACTCCCGGATATCCGTGTTATGAAAATTTTGCCGAACTTGAAAATAAAAAATTTATCAAAATTCCGACCTCTTTTCCTGAATATAAATTAAACAAAGAAGTTTTAAAAAAATACGAATTCGATACACTTATGATTTCCTCTCCAAACAACCCTACAGGAAGTGTATATAATCAAAAAGAATTAAAAGAAATATGCGAATTTTGCAACACAAACAATAAACTTCTCATAAGCGACGAACTATATCACGGACTTGTTTACACAGACGATTACACCACAGCTTTAAAATACAATAAAAACGCAATAATCATTAACGGATTTAGCAAGTATTTCTGTATGCCGGGTCTTAGAATCGGCTGGATGATTGTACCTGATAATTTAGTTAGAGAAGCTGAAATTATTGCCCAAAATATCTTAATTTCAGCCCCTACTCTATCACAATACGCCGCTATGGAAGCGTTTGATTATGAATATTTATCCGAAGTAAAAGAAGAATTTCAAAAAAGAAGGGATTTTTTATATAACGAGCTTAAAGATATTTTTCCGATAGCAAAACCTGATGGGGCTTTTTATTTATGGTATGATATAAGCAAATATTCAAATGATTCCTTAAAGTTTTGCGACGCGCTTTTAACAGAAGCAAAAGTTGCCGTAACTCCGGGAGTTGATTTTGGAAATTACCCAACCTTTATTCGTATTGCTTATACTAAAAATATTGAAGAATTGAAAAAAGGAGCCCAAAGAATAAAAAATTTTATTAAAAAAATATGAAAAAATATTGCGTTTTTACGGGAATTTGCCTATAATTTCACTGCGCTATGTGTTAAGTAGGGACACGCAAGCCGAACGGGCATAGCGTAATAGGAATATTATACAAGGAGTTGACATGAAAAAAATCGTAGCACTTATGGCTATTTTCGCAGCATTCGCATTTGCAGCTGACGGAGACGCAATGATTAAAGCTTACAGCGTTGTAGCTGCTGTTGTAGGTCTTGGTTTAGCGGCACTTGGTGGTGCAATCGGTATGGGACACGCTTCTGCGGCAACTATCGCAGGTACTGCAAGAAACCCTGGAATGGGTGGTAAACTTATGGGTACAATGTTCATCGCATTAGCGATGATCGAAGCGCAAGTTATCTACGCACTTGTACTTGCTCTTATCGCTCTATACGCTAATCCGTTCTTAGGATAATTTTTTATCCTTTCTTTCTTTTTTATTTTCATACATTCTATTATCTGCTATAGTCAACAGTTTATTTATTATTTCTTCTTCATCTTTAACATTACTTATATCTTTTGGAAAACAAGAAAAACCAATACTTACAGAAATTCCAAAATCTTTAAACTCAGTTTCAATTATATTCCTTAGCCTGCTTTTAAGGTTGTCTAAAACTTCAAACGAAGGATTTTCAACTATTATAACAAACTCATCTCCACCATATCTACTAACTAAATCACACTCCCTAAATGAATTTTTTAAAATATTAGCAACTTCTTTTAATATTTCATCTCCTTTATTATGTCCAAAACTATCATTAATAGATTTAAAGTTATCCAAATCTAAAAAAATCACTGCAAATTTTTCATTTTTATTTCTTTTTGCTTTTTTTATCAAATTTAATAAATAATTTTGCATATATTGTCTGTTATAAAGACCTGTTAATGAATCATTTACAGCCATTTCAAACATTTTTTGCAAAAGCTTCTCTTTTTCAGTAATAGAATCATCATATTTTTTTGTTACTTCTTCTAATAAAGCCTGAAGTATTTTTATTTTAATTTTCTCTCTCATTTTTCCTCCAATGCTAATAATAGTGATGTCTCATTATAAAGTTTTAATTTTTTGAAATTTTTATCAGGACCAATTTCTCCAAAAGTAAAAAAACCAAACAAATGAGCATTCAAAATAGAAGTATAAAGTTCTATTTCTTCTTTTTGCTTATCTTCCAAAACGTATTGTCTTGCTATACAGGAAAAATTAAAAATAAGCTCCGGATAAGGCATTTTCTCTTTTAAATCTAAAGCATTTCTTTTATCTTCTTCTAAAAGAATTTCCGAATCTCCAAATGAAAACTTAAATTTTTGATGTCTTTTTATAGGACCAAAAAATTCAATATATTCTTCTTTTACATCTTTAATAGTTCTTATCGTAGCAACATACCCGTCAGTTTCATCTAAAAAATAAATTGGCGTATACCATAAATACCTTATATCTTTGTTATCAATCTTCTCCATAAAATTTTTAATAACATCAGAAAACTTTTTGCCATCATCTATTGAATAAATTTTATAATCGTCTGCTTTTTTTACCTCATAAGTAATTCCATAAGGTTTAAATCCAAGAGATATTCCTATTTCATACGAAACATTTTCAAATGATAAAATTACAAAACCGTTTTTAATTATTCTGTTATCAATATATTGATAAACAATTGCTTCATTATCATTAATAATTCCAGAAGAAATTCCTCCGATAATATTATTTACAGGCTGATAATTAAGTTTTAAAGAAAGTTTTTCAATAAACTCCCCTATCTTAACTTTATTACTTCCAAGACTCCCTATAATAATATGCAATTTCTCTTTATTTTCATTTAAATAATCAACTGTCTGTTTTAAAGAATTGTCAAAAGAAATATCTTCTATAAAAAAAGTAGAAATTTTTCCATCTTTAACAAATTTTATAACACAACAACTAACTCCTTCTACTATTGAATTATCTACAAAAGAATCAATTCCATTAAATGCAACATAATCAGCATTTTTAAAAACTTTTTTTATATAGTAGTTGATATCATTATAATCATATTTTGAATGTACAGAAAAAATTAAAAAGTCAAAACTATTAAATTCTTTTTCTATTTCCTCTTTTAGATTTTCAAGCGCAAACAATAAGGAATTATCAGTACTTTTAAAAACTTTTGCAATCATAATTATTTCCTTATAAAAACTATAAATAATTTTTTGAAATCTTCTTTATTTTTTCATATATTTTATCAAAATCCGCACTGTACACCCTTGTATCAAAAACCGTCGTCATCATATTGGTATCTCTTTTAAACCTTGGAACCATATGTAAGTGTATATGTCCGGGAATTCCGGCACCTGCGTCAAATCCAAGATTCCATCCCATATTTATACCGTCCGCTCCGAAATCTTTAAGAATTTTACACCCCTTTTGAGCCATTTTTGAAATATGACACACCTCATCCTCGCTTAAATCCTCATAATTTCCCACGTGTCTGTTGGGAATTATCATAAAATGACCCGGATTATAAGGAAACCTGTTCATTACAAAAAAACAGATATTATCTCTGTAAAAAACATGATTTTCATCATCGTTTTTAGGAGAAGAAGCAATATCACAAAAAACACAACCGCTTTTTTTACTCGTATGATATTCCCTTCTCCATGGGGCATACAGTCTATCCATTTACTTTCCCTATTCTCTTTTCTATAGATTCGATTTTTTGTTTCATCCTGTTTTTTTTGTTTTTTCTGATATCCATTTTAATTGTTGTGTAAACTCTGTTACAATCAGGCTCTAACAATTTATAGGCATTGTTTATAATCTGTGTGGCTTCCTCAATCGTATCCGTCTCAAAAACCGTTCCCATAGGAGTCAGCTGATAAGGCACATTCCCTTCTTTAAACATTTTTATAACCCTGCTTACATACTCGCTTACACTCTCACCTTTATCTGTAGGAAACATAGCAAATTCAACTAATACTGACATAAACACTCCTTTTTTCTTTATTCAACTCCAAGTGCTTTATAAACTGCATCTATTGGGTCTGAATATATTATTAACTGAAATTTACTTAAAATATCAACTGGGACACTTGCTATTTGATTCATATCTATTGCCGGAAGCAATACTCTCTTAGCACCGCTATCGGCTGCAATCTGTAAACTATTCGCTAAATTGTCACTTCCTATTATCGCACCTCCGATATTCATAGAACCTAATACCACCATTTGTGAAAGCGGTTTTTTATCTAGTATACCGCTGCATAAGGATATAAAAATACTTAGTTCAATTCCGCTGAATTTACCGATAGAATTTACATCAGTGGCCCTTAAATGATAATCGAAATTTTTAAAACTGACACTTGATGAGATTCTTTTTAGATTTGCCTGAATATAACTTATTGCTTCTTTTAGTTCATCTTTATTAACTGTGCTAAATCCCGTATGCTCAAATTTTCCGCTTCCCGGAATTACCTGCAAATCAAATCTTATAAGTCCCTTATGAGAAGTTTCCGGATTTGTTGCAATGGTATAAATACTACCTGCCGGTAAATCCGGTGGAATAACACTTTTTGAACTGCTCTCAGGCACATTTACAAACACTTCTTCATTCAATTCGATATCGATATATGAAAAATTAACATCATAAAATTCCATTCCGCCTATTTTTTTAAGCTGCTCTTTTATTCTTCTTCTAAGAATCAGTGCGTATTCTAAAACTTCTTTTACATCTTCTTTTGTATATTTTTCATCCGGATGAATTAGTTTCAAAAGTCCGCTGATTGTTTTTTTTACAGCCTTCACATCTCTTTGGTTCAAATCTTTTCCGAGTCTAAAATATTTTTCTATTGCGTTAGAAAAGTTATATTTTTGAAGCTCTCTCATCCATTCAGCCATATAATCACTTATGAATCCGTAATCATTAGTAAAGAAGTGCGGTCTCATTTTCGGTATTTCCCATCCGGGAATATAAGCATGGAATCTATCAAAAAATGCACTGTCAATCATCTCTTTCGGAAAAGGACTAAGTAGGTGTGAAGTTTTAACCAAATTTTCAATACTTCCGTCAATATTTCCCACAAACACAAAAGAGGCTTTTGCCTGAATCTGATTTTTGCCTCTTGCAAAACTTCCGCTTTCCATATAATCTTTCATAATCTGAATACCGTCTTTGTCTTTAAACTTAATCCCAGCAACTTCATCAAAAGCCACAACATCCCAATTTCCGACAAGCCCTACCTGTTTAGAAGCCATATTGTAAAAAAGATTTGCAACAGTCGTCTGACCGCCGCTTACTAAAATAGAATAAGGAGAGAGTTCCTTGTAAATAAAGCTTTTCCCAGTGCCTCTTGGACCTAGCTCGGTTAAATTATAATTATTCTCCACAAAAGGAATAAGCCTTGCCATTAGATGCCATTTTGTTTTTTCATCAAACTCATTCGGCTCCATCCCCGTGCTTCTGATAACCAAATCAATCCATTCCTCTTTTGTAAAATATTGCCTTGTTTGCACAAACTCTTCAAAATTGAAATAAGGCATTTGAATAGGTTTAATCTCTTCTATAACAAAAGGAGAAAAATGAGAGTTTTCATCAAAAACATACTCCATCGTTACAATACACCAAATCCCGCCGGCAAGCAATTTTTGATATTTTTTAATCGTATCTTCGTCGATATATACGTTATTGATTCCAAGATTTTGAAATTCAGCCAAATAGACATTTTGCTTTTCATTAAGTTTTGCTGAAATTTTGTCAATTATTTTGTATCTGCCTTTTTCTTTTATTTTGGATTTGACTATTTCTCTCTCATCCGGACGGACATAATTTTTAGCTAAAATCTGTTTAACTCTTTCTATTCCTTCGTTTATAACCTCTTCATCATCACTTGAACAATACATTCCAAGCAGATATTCAAGCACATAAATAGGAACATTCGCCCCTTCTTTAAGAAGTTTCGTCAAATCTTTCCTGACAATCTTCCCCGCAAAATAAGTATTTAATTTATCTCTCATTTCCCCTCCTACCATTCATCAAATTCATTAAAAAATGCAATATTTACCTTCACTTTCATCTCTTTATACACAAAACTCGTACCGTCTTTTACTTTTTCAATAACAAGGCTAATTTCTTTGTTGTTGTAATTTTTTATTTCATTTTTGAATGTAAGTTTAATTTTCTTTTCTCTATTTTCTTCATATTCGTCTTTTATATCAAATGTTATCTGTTCTATATCAGATAGTATTTCATCGTTCAATTTGAAATAAACTTTTAAAGTAACCGGTTTTATTTTCTCACTTAC
>NZ_JBMXVQ010000083.1:0-25578 GCF_053999135.1 Caminibacter sp. | reverse complement strand
TTTTGCTATTAAGCCTGCTAATACCAAAGCACTGCTTGCTCTAAGGTCTGTGGCCATAACATCGGCTCCATAAAGTTTTGTAGGTCCGTAAACAGTAGCTATTTTTCCCTGGATTTTTATATTGGCTCCTAGTCTGTTTAATTCGGGTACATGCATAAATCTGTTTTCAAACAGTCTCTCTTCAATAGTGCTGACTCCCTGGGCCTGTGTGGCTATTGCCATAAACTGTGCCTGCATATCGGTTGGAAATCCGGGATATTCTGTTGTTGAGATGTTTACCGGAGTTATTTTTTTTGCAGGCAAAATAGTGATTTCTTTCTCTTTTATCTCAAAAGAAAATCCCATCGTTTTTAATTTTAAAAGAATTGATTCCATATGCTCGGGTTCTGCGTTTTTTATAGTGATTTTAGAATTGGTAATAGCTCCAGCGCATAAATAAGTCCCTGCTTCTATTCTGTCTGGAATTATAGAAAACGGAGGAAATTTTAAAAGTTCTTTTGAAGTTCCTTTTATAATAAGCTCATCGCTTCCTATTCCTTTTATTTCAACTCCGGCCGATTTTAAAACTTCGCATAATTGAACTACTTCAGGCTCTTTCGCGGCGTTTATTATTTTTGTCTCACCTTCAGCCAAAGCAGCCGCCATTACTATATTTTCAGTACCTGTTACGGTTATTTTATCAAAAACAATATCGGCACCCTTTAGTTTACCTTTGGCGTGGATGTATCCGCCTTGGATTTTTATATCTGCTCCCATAGTTTCCAGGGCCTTTAGATGTAAATCTACAGGTCTAGCGCCTATTGCACAGCCTCCGGGAAGAGAAACCTTACACTCTCCAAATCTGGCTAACAGAGGTCCTAAAACAAGAATGGAAGCTCTCATAGTTTTTACAATTTCATAAACGGCGGTGGTGTTATTTATGGATGAAGTGTTAATTTTTAGTTTATTATTATCAAATTCATATCGGGCTCCGAGATTTGACAAAAGTTTTAATAAAGTTTTTACATCCGCGACATTTGGTACATTTGTCATTTCAATGTCGTTATCAGATAAAATAGTCGAAGCTATAAGAGGTAAAGCCGCATTTTTTGCTCCGCTTATTGTTACGCTTCCTGATAGTTTAGGGGATTCGTAAATATGAAGATATTTATACATAAAAAACCTTTAATTTTCGAAGCTTCTGAGCAGTTTAATTTCTTCAGCCCAAATATTGGGTTCTATTGTTTCAAGAATTAAAGGAATATTGTTTATTCTTTTATCTTGCATAATAAATTTAAAAGCATCTATTCCTATTTCACCTTTTCCTAAAGAATGATGTCTATCAACACGGCTTGCGAATTTTGCTTTTGAATCGTTAATGTGCATACCTTTAAGAAATTTAAAGCCGACAATTTCATCAAACTCTTTCATAGTTGCTTCATAAGTTTCTTTTGTTCTTATATCATATCCTGCCGCGAAAATATGAGCCGTATCTATACATACTCCGATTCTTTCTTTATCTTCTATTTTATCGATAATATAGGCTAGATGTTCAAATTTATATCCAAGATTACTTCCCTGACCTGCCGTTGTTTCTATAACAAAAATACATGATTTGGTTTCTTTAATAGCGAAATTTACATTATCGCTTATTAAATCCAGACACTCTTCTTCACTTATTTTTTTTAAATGACTTCCCGGATGAAAATTTAAATAAAGAAGTTCCAACTGTTCAACTCTTCGGGCTTCATCTATAAAAGCCTTTAAGGATTTTTCTCTTTTTTCAGGTTCTGGGTGTCCGAGATTTATTAAATAGCTGTCGTGCGGAAGTATGGCTTCTTTGCAAAATCCATATTCTTCCATCCGCTCTTTGAATTTTGTTATGTTTTTTTCACTAAGCGGTTTAGCACTCCATTGTCTTTGGTTTTTTGTAAAAAGGGCAAAGCCGTTTGCCCCGATTTCCACAGCGTTTTTAACAGCGTTTTCAACGCCTCCCGCTGCGCTTACATGTGCTCCTATAAATTTCATTAAGCCGCCTTATACAAGTTTAGGCCATTTTAGCTTGCCCTCAGGATTTGCAACCATGTGTATATGTAAGTGAAACACTTCTTGTCCCGCGTTGCTTCCGTTATTTGTAATAAGTCTGTAATCAGTGATATTTAATTCTTTTGCCACATCTCTTATAAAATCAGCCATTTCGCTAAAAAGTTCGCTTGGAGTTAAGTCGAATTTTTCATAATGCTCTTTTGGAATTATAAGCACGTGAATAGGTGCTATGGGATTTATATCGTGAAATGCCAAAAATTTGTCGTTTTCTAAAACTTTCTTGCTTGGGATTTCGCCTTTTACTATTTTGCAGAAAATACAATCCATTGAAAGCCTCCTTTTTTTTTGGTATTATATCCAAAAATTTTAAGGAGTCTTGGTGGATTTAAGCGATATTAAAAATGCTCTTAGTTTGGAAGAGCTTGAAACCGTCAGGGTTAAGCTGCTGGGAAAAAAAGGTATTATAAGCCAAAAGTTTAAAGAACTTAAAAACTTGAGCGAAGAAGAGAGAAAAAAAGTAGCAAAAGAACTTAATGAATTGAAAGAAAAAGCTTTAGAGCTTATAGCTCAAAAAAGAAAAGAGCTTGAAGAAAAACTTCTTGAAGAAAAACTTAAAAGTGAAAGAATAGATGTCACTCTTTTTAACCCAAAACCCACAGGTGCCATACATCCTATTACCGATACTATGAATAAAATTGTGGATTTTTTTACAAAATTAAATTTCAGTGTTGAAACAGGACCTTTAGTAGAAGATGATTTTCATAATTTTGAAGCTTTAAATCTTCCAAAATACCATCCGGCCAGGGATATGCAAGATACGTTTTATTTTAAAGACGGCTCGCTTCTTAGAACCCACACGTCTCCTGTTCAAATCAGAACTATGATGAAGCAAAAACCTCCTATTAGAATGATAAGTCCAGGGGCGGTTTTTAGAAGGGACTACGACTTAACCCATACTCCTATGTTTCATCAGGTTGAAGGTTTGGTTGTCGATGAAAAAGGAAAAGTAAGTTTTGCCAATTTAAAATTTATTCTTGAAACGTTTTTAATTCACATGTTCGGAGATGTAAAGGTTAGGTTTAGACCTAGTTTTTTCCCGTTTACGGAACCTAGTGCCGAGGTTGATATAAGCTGTATTTTCTGTAATGGAGTTGGGTGTAGGGTTTGTTCTCATACCGGATGGCTTGAAGTTTTAGGATGCGGAGTTGTAGACCCTAATGTATTTAAAGCGGTCGGATATGAAAATGTAAGCGGATACGCATTTGGTCTTGGAGTTGAGAGATTCGCTATGCTTTTAAATAAAATAAACGACCTTAGAAGTATGTATGAAGGAGATATTAGACTGATGGAGCAGTTCAAATGATAGTAACTAGAAAATGGCTTGAAGAATTTATCGACTTAGATGGAATTTCAACTCAAGAAATAATTGATACGTTAAATAGAATCGGTCAGGAAGTAGAAGGTTATAAAAAAATAGAAATTCCTCAAAATGTGGTTGTAGGAGAAGTTGTAGAGTGTCATAAACATCCAAATGCAGATAAATTAAACGTGTGTCGCGTTAATGTGGGTGATGAAGAACTTCAAATCGTTTGCGGAGCTAAAAACGTAGCTGCGGGTCAACTGGTACCTGTAGCAAAAATGGGAGCCGTGCTTCCAGGGGATTTTAAAATAAAAAAAGCAAAACTTAGAGGCGTTGAGTCTGTTGGGATGATATGTTCTGCAAAAGAAATAGGACTTCCCGATTTAAATGACGGAATATTGGTTCTTGATAATTCATTAGGGGAGCTTAAAATAGGTGAATATGTCGGGAAGTATTTAAATGATGAGATAATTGAACTAGGTATTACGGCAAACAGAGGAGATTGTTTTAGCGTTTATGGAATTGCAAGAGAACTTAGCGCAGGACTTGATAAAGAGCTTAAAAAATTTGAAGCCGAAATTGAAGAACTTCAAGAAGGTATAGGAAGGATTGTTAGTGTTATAAAAAATGAAGCTAAACATTCTTCTCATTTGATAAGAGCTTTTGAGGGTGAAATAAAAAGCAATTTAAAAATAGATTACAGACTTGCCCTGGTTGAAATTGAAGCCAAAAACGATTTTGATAAGTATATTAAATATTCTATGCATGCTACCGGCGTATTGCTTATTGGAGCGAATGTCGGAGAGTGTGAACTTGAATGTGAAGATGGAGTGGATATTTTTAAATGTTACGGAAAATATTATGTGGGAATAAGAAATGAAATAAATATAGAACATACCGGGAAATATATTATCAATGCAAATTATATAGACCCTAAATATGTTAGTGAAATAGTGTTTTTGAAAAATTTAAAAACGGACGAATATTTCTTTAGAGCGAGCAGAGGAAGTGAGCCTGATTTAAAATTTGGAATAGAATATTTTTTAAATGAAATAAAACTTCCCGTATTTAGCGGAGATATAGATTTAAGAGTGGATTGCAAGGATAAAATAATTAACGTAAATTCCAACGAAATAAACGATATTATAGGTTTTGAGATAGATGAAAAAATAGTGGTTGAGATTTTAAAAAAACTGGGATTTGTAATAGAAAGTATCAGTGATGAAAATATTAGGGTAAAAGTGCCGGAATTTAGGAGCGATATAGAAAATATTCAGGATATCGCCGAAGAGATTTTAAGAATTTACGGTATAGATAATATTCCGAGTAAACCTTTACAGTTTACGGAAGCCGATAGGACAAATGACGTTATAGAAAATATTGAATTTTTAAACGAGATTAAATTAAGAGCCGTTGCAAACGGTTTTTATGAAGCCATTCATTTTATTTTTGATGACAAAGAAAGACTTGAAAAATACGGTTTTGAAACTTTAGATGAGCATCTTGATTTAATAAATCCCATAGCAAAAGAATTAAATACATTGCGTTCAACTCTTTTATTGCAATTGTTGGAAGACGTTCAAAGAAACAAGGCAAACGGATATAAAAGAATTTACCTTTTTAGCAGTGGAAGTGTATATAACAAAAAAAGAGAAGAATTTCAAAAAATAGCTTTTGTCATACATGGACAGGCAGATTACGAAAATCCTAAAAATCATGGAAAACCGGAAAAAGTGGATTTTAAGTTTTTGGTAGATAAGATTTCTCAGATTTTTGGTGATATAACTCTTGAAGAAAATGATTTTCATCCTATAGCTCATCCGTACCAAAGTGCTAAAATAATAAAAGACGGAAAAAAGATAGGAGTACTTGCTAAGCTTCATCCAAAGGTAGCTAAAGATTTTGATATTGACGATACTTATTTTGCCGAAATAGAGTTAGATGTAGTTAGTAAAATAAAAAAATTGGCTGAAGATATTATCAGATTCCCAAAAGTAACGAGAGATTTAAGTTTAGTTGTTGATAAAAATATGCCTTATAAGGCAGTATTTGAAATTATTGATTCTTTAGGAATTGAAGAACTTAAAGATTTTTATCCGATAGATATTTATAATTTAGGAGATAAAAATTCTTTAACAATAAGATTTATACTTCAGGCTGATAAAACTTTACAAGAAAATGAAATTAATGATATAATGGAGAAAATTTTAAATGCCTTAAAAGAGAAAGGAATTGAGCTTAGATGAGGTTAGCAGTTAAGAGCGGTAAGAGGTTTAAAGAAGAGTTTATAGTGGATGCTGATAAATCCATTTCTCACAGATGTGCCATTTTTTCTTTATTAGCCGATGGAGTTAATGAAATAAAAAATTATTTAAGAGCAGAAGATACACTTAATTCTTTGGAAATAGCCAAATCTTTAGGGGCTGAAGTAGAAGATGGGGGAGATATTATAAAAATAAAAGCGCCTAAAAAATTAAAAGAAGCAGATGATGTCTTATATTGTGGAAACAGTGGAACCACAATTAGAATTTATATGGGGCTTTTAGCAGGGATTGATGGTTTTTTTGTCCTTACTGGAGACGAATATTTAAGACGCCGTCCTATGAAAAGAGTAGCTGAGCCTCTGAGAAAAATCGGAGCTAAGGTTGATGGAAGAGAAAACGGAAATTTAGCCCCTCTTGGAATAAGAGGGGGAGAGCTTAAAAGCTTTGAATATGAAAGTAAAATTGCTTCTGCCCAGGTAAAATCGGCTCTTATTTTAGCAGCTCTTAATGCCGATAAACCTTCTTTTTATAAAGAGCCTTTCTTAAGCCGGGACCATACGGAGAGAATGCTAAAGGGGATGGGAGCTAAACTTGATGTAAAAGTTAATGCTGACCTTTCGTGTGAGGTTACTATTTATCCTTTAATTAAAAAACTTTCTCCTTTAAAGTTTGAAGTGCCAAATGATCCAAGCAGCGCCTTTTTCTTTGCTGTAGCCGCTGCTATTACAGGTTCAACTGCAATTCTTAAAAACATAACCCTTAATCCTACAAGAATAGAAGCGTATAAAACTTTAGAAAAAATGGGTGCTGATATTGAATATATTTTGAAAGAAGATAAATACGAACCAGTTGGGGATATTGTTGTAAAAGGCAATAAATTAAAAGGTATTGAAGTCAATGAAAAAATTCCATGGCTTATAGATGAAATTCCGGCCCTTGCTATGGCAATGGCTGTGGCTGAGGGAAAAAGCGTTGTTAAAAACGCAAAGGAGCTTAGGGTTAAAGAGTCGGATAGAATAAAAGCGGTGGTGGAAAATCTTAAAAAATGCGGTATTGAAGCAAGAGAGCTTGAAGATGGTTTTGAAATTATAGGAGGTACTCCAAAAAAAACGGTAGTTGATTCACATGGAGATCATAGAATTGCTATGAGCTTTGCTGTCCTTGGGCTATTGTGTGGAATGGAAATACAAAAGGCTGAAAGTATTTATACGTCATTTCCTAATTTTTTTCAACTTTTTGAGAAGATAGCGGATTTTGAGGTGATAAATGCTGATTAAAAAAGCAAAAAGCTACGGATTTTGTTTTGGAGTAAAAAGAGCAGTGGAAATTGCTGAAAATTCCAAAAACGCCGTAACACTTGGTCCTCTTATTCACAACCCTCTTGAAATAGAAAGGCTTGCTAAAAATTATAACGTTAAATACATAAACTCCATTGATGAAATTGGTAAAAATATAAAAAGAGTGATAGTAAGGACTCATGGAATTACAAAAGATAGACTCGAAAAATTAAAAAACAAAAAAGTAGAAGTAATTGATGCCACTTGTCCTTTTGTAAAAAAACCGCAGGAAATTGTGGAAAAAATGAGCAAAGAAGGTTACGATATTGTGATTTTTGGAGATAAAGCTCATCCTGAAATTCAAGGGGTTATGAGTTATTCTGTTCATAATAGAATATTCGTTGTTTTAACACCTGAAGAACTCGAAAATATAAAACTTAAAGAAAAAATAGCCACGGTTGCTCAAACAACCAGAAAAGTAAAAGATTATTTAAAAATAACTGAATATCTTATAAAAAATCATAAAGAAGTGAGAGTTTTTAATACGATTTGTAATGCTACTTTTGAAAATCAAGATGCTGTCAGAGAGCTTAGTAAAGAAGCTGATATTATGATAATTGTAGGAGGAAAAAATTCTTCTAATACCAAACAATTATATAATATAGCAAAAGAACACTGCGAAAGTTATTTGGTAGAAAGTGAAAATGAAATTAAGCCTGAGTGGTTTAAAAATAAAACACTTTGCGGTGTAAGTGCTGGAGCATCGACGCCTGAGTGGTTGGTAGAAAGAATAATCTCAAAGATAAAGGATGTAACATGAGTGAATTAAAAATAGGTGATGTGGTAGAGTTTCAAATAGAGAAACTTATAAAAGGTGGTTTTGTAGGGAAAAAAGACGATGTTGAGTTTTTTCTTCCTAAAAGTCTTAGCGGTCTTAAAGAAGATGAAAGTGTTATAGGAAAAAATATAAAAGCTAAAGTAAAAGAGTTTAAAGAAAATTCTGTTGTTGTAGATAGAAAAGCGTATTTAAATGAGGTTAGGGAAAAAATAAATTCTTTAAAAGACAAAATAATTCCTGCAAAAGTGACAAAAGTAAAATCAAGCGGTTTGGTAATAGATATTGATGGTATAAGCGGCTTTGTGCCTAAAGATGAAATTTTTTATAAGAAAATAGACCATAAAAAATATTTTGATGAGGGCGATGAAATAGAAGTTATTTTAGTTGACCCTGAAAGAAGAGTGTTTTCTATAAAAAAAGCTCTTCCTAATCCTTGGGATGAAGTAAAGAATTTAAATCTCGGAGACAGGGTAAAAGTTACTGTTTCTCATATTACGGATTATGGTGCTTTTGTTGATTTGGGTAACGGAGTAGAAGGATTTTTACATATAAGTGAAATAAACTGGGATGGAATTAATGATTTAACGCTTGGAGAGGAAATTGAGGTTGAAATAGTAGAAATTAATCCGGAAGAAGAGAAGTTAAGGGTTACAAGAAAAAATTTATTGACTAAACCGGCTGTGGAATTTGCTAAAAAATATAATGTAGGAGATATTGTAGAAGGTGTTATTACTAAATTTATAAATGTGGGGGCTTTTGTAGAAATTGACGGTATTAGTGTATTGTTGCCTAATAAATTTGTATCCTATAAAAAAGGGGAAAAAGCCCAGGATGTATTTAATATAGGGGATAAACTGCAGTTTAAGGTAATTACTATATCGCCTGATGAAAATAAAGTTATAATTTCAAGAAAAGATGCTATATCTAATCCTTATGAATCTTTTGAAAAAGAGCATAATATAGGAGATGAAGTAAAAGGTAAGGTTAAATATGTAACAGATTTTGGAATGTTTATTGATTTAGGAGATGTTGAGGCATTGGTAAGAAAAGAGGATTATGAGAATGAATATTATATCGGTGATGAGTTTAGAGGTAAAATTATAGAAATAAACGGGGATAGAATTAAACTTGCTGAATGAAAATATTAATTTGGATTTTAAGTTTTTTAATTTTATTTATATTAGGCTATGTTTATGTTAAAATTTCAGCTCCCGAAGTAGAGTTTAAGCCGGTAAAAGAAGTGGTAAAACCTTTAAAAAAAGAGATATCTTTAAAAAAGCCGGAAATTTATAATTTTCCGGCTAGAATTTTATATATGAAAATAGATTTCAGGACTTATAAAAATATAATTCTTTATAAGTTAGCGCTTAATGTAAATGACAGATACGCTGTTTTTAATATAAAAGCAATTTTAGATAATTACGGTCTTATTTATTCTCTTTTAGAAGAAAAAAAAGAGATAAAAATTTATATTCTTTTTAAAAGTTTAGCAGAGGCTGAAAAGATTTTAAACTTGTTTAAAGAATATAACTTTAACGTAAAAATAGAAAAAATTAAAAAAAGGATATAAATGAAAGTAGTAGTTTGTGACCCGATTCATGAAGCAGGAATGGAAATATTAAAAAAAGCCAAAGATATCGAACTTGTAGATGCCAGCAAAACTCCAAAAGATGAACTCTTAAAAATAATCGAAGATGTGGATGGTGTTATTACAAGAAGTCCGACTCCAGTTGATGAAAAGTTTCTATCTCATGCAAAAAAATTAAAAGCAATAGTCAGAGCGGGTGTTGGTGTTGATAATGTAGATATTGAGGCATGTTCTAAAAGAGGTATTATTGTAATGAACGTACCAACGGCTAATACGCTTGCGGCGGTTGAACTTACGATGGCTCATCTTTTAACGGCTGCTAGAAGTTTTACCAATGCCGTTTGGAATTTAAAAAAAGAGCATGAATGGAACAGGGAAAAATGGCTTGGAATTGAACTTGCCGGTAAAAAGCTTGGAATTATCGGGTTTGGTAATATCGGAAGCCGTGTGGGTATCAGGGCAAAAGCGCTTGAAATGGATGTAATAGCATATGACCCGTATATAGACCCTAGCAAAGCAACCGACCTTGGATGTAAATATACGACTGATTTTGATGAAATACTTAAATGTGATTTTATTACAATCCATACTCCAAAAACACCTGAAACAATCAATATGATTACAAAAAAAGAGATTGAAAAAATGAAAGACGGCGTAGTTTTGATTAACTGTGCAAGAGGTGGACTATATAATGAAAAAGATGTTTATGAAGGACTTAAAAGCGGAAAAATCAGATGGCTTGGAATAGATGTGTTTGAAAAAGAACCGGTAACGGAACATCCGTTTTTTGAACTTGAAAATACTTCAGTTACACCACATATCGGTGCAAATACTATTGAATCACAAGAGAGAATTGCAGTCCAGGCAGCTGAAGCTATAATTGAGGCTCTAAGAGGTAGCAGTTATCCAAACGCTTTAAATCTTCCTATAAATACGGCAAATACTCCGGAATGGGTTATAAAATATCTAGAACTTGCTCAAAAAATGGGGTATATTTTAAGCCAAATCATTAATAAACCTATTAAAAAAGTAAAAATAAACTTAAGCGGAGATATAGCAAAAGAAGATAAGTCAGTTTTAACATTTTCATTAGTTGGGCTTTTAAAAAATATTACGGATAATGTAAATTATGTGAATGCTGAATTTTTAGCAAATGAAAAGGGAATCGAGACAGAAGTAAAATCTTCTAAAAACGAAACGTATAAAAATTTAGTAAATATTAAAGTGATTACTGATGATGGTGAATATTCAATAAGCGGGACTATGCTTGAAAATCATCCAAGAATTGTAGAATTTAAAGGATTTGATTTAGAATTTGAGCCAAAAGGTAAGATGATATTCTTTAAAAATACGGATGTTCCCGGGGTTATCGGGGAAGTTGGTATGACTTTAGCAAAACACAATATAAACATAGCAGACTTTAGACTTGGAAGAAATAAAGAAGGTCAAGCAATGGCTGTAATTATTGTTGATAATAATGTAAACGATGAAGTGTTAGAAGAGCTTAGAAACTTAAAAGCCGCCCTTAGCGTTGGGTACGCAGAAATTTAATTTAAGGAGAAAAAAATGGCATACGGAATGAGTGATTTAAAAAAATATCTAAATATAGAACTAGACGGAGTACCTTATAAAATTATAGAATATCATCACATTAAACCGGGAAAAGGTGCCGCTTTTGTTAGAACAAAACTTAAAAACCTTATCGACGGAAGAGTAATTGAAAAAACTTTCCACGCAGGCGATAAAGCTGATGAGCCTAATCTTGAAAGAAGAAAATATCAATATTCATATAATGAAGGTGATATTTACCATTTTATGGATAACGAAACATTTGAAATGCTGCCTGTTGATGTTAAAACATTTGAAGAGAGTAAAGACTTTTTACTTGAAGGTATGAATGTTGATATTCTATTTCACAATGGAAAAGTAATCGGTGTTGAGCTTCCAATGCAGGTAGAACTTGAAGTTATAGAAACTCAGCCTGTTAGTAACAGAGACAGAAGCGGTGCATGTAGAAAACCAGCAAAACTTGAAACGGGAGCGGTTGTAACGGTTCCGTGTCATATCGTGGAAGGTGATAGAATTAAAGTAGATACAAGAACCGGTGAATATTTAGAAAAAGTGAAATAAATGGAGAATTGAGAATGGAGAGTGGAGAATTAAAAAAACTTGAAGAAAAAATAAAAAATGCAATAAGAGATATTCCTGATTATCCCAAAAAAGGGATAATTTTTAAAGATATCACTACCGTCTTAAATGACGGTGAACTTTTTAGCGAAATAATAGATTATTTTGCCGATAAATATAAAGATATTGATTTTGTTTGCGGAATAGAAGCCAGGGGATTTATTTTCGGAGCTCCTATTGCCGCAAAATTGAAAAAAGGTTTTATTCCCCTTAGAAAAAAAGGGAAACTTCCTTATACAACTGTCAGTGAAAAGTATGCTCTTGAATATGGATTTGATGAGATTGAAATTCATATAGACGCTTTTAAAAATATGAAAAACCCAAAAGTTTTAATAGTGGATGATTTGATTGCCACAGGAGGAACAGCCGAAGCTGCCGTTAAACTTGTAAAAAAACTTGGAGCCGAAGTGGTTGCGAGTGCATTTTTAATCGAGCTTACTTTTCTTAAGGGAGCGGAAAAATTAAGAAATATGGGTATAAAAGTTGACAGCTTAGTAAAATTTTAAAGGATGATGATGTATATTCCAAAACCTATTTACGACCCTGATGATAGAGGTCATTTTGATAAGTTTGGTGGTAGATATGTGCCTGAAACGCTTATGCCAGTTCTTATAGAACTGGAAAATTTTTATAAAAATATACGTTTTGATAAAGAATTTTGGAAAGAGATGGATTATTATTATAAGGAATATATCGGCAGGCCTACCGGACTTTATTATGCTCCTAATCTCAGTAAAGAATTAAACACTAAAATTTATCTTAAAAGAGAAGATTTAAATCATACCGGGGCTCATAAAGTAAATAATACGATAGGACAGGTGCTTTTGGCTAAAAAAATGGGTAAAAAAAGAGTAATTGCCGAAACCGGAGCCGGTCAACATGGAGTGGCTACGGCTACAGCTGCAGCACTTTTAGGGCTTGAGTGTGAAATATTTATGGGGGAAAAAGACGTAAAAAGACAAGAACTAAATGTATTTAGAATGAAACTGTTAGGAGCGGAAGTTCATCCTGTAAAAAGCGGCAGCAAAACGCTTAAAGATGCTATGAACGAAGCAATAAGATACTGGGTAACAAATGCCAGGGATACTTTTTATGTAATAGGAACAGTAGCAGGTCCTCATCCTTACCCAATGCTTGTTAGAGATTTTCAAGCTATTATCGGATATGAGGCAAAAGCTCAGATTTTAGCAAAAGAAGGAAAAATGCCCGATTACGTTATAGCCTGTATAGGCGGAGGTAGTAATGCTATGGGAATTTTCTCACACTTTTTGGAAGAAGAAAACGTGCAATGTATCGGGATTGAAGCTGGAGGACTTGGGATTGAGAGTGGTAAACACGGCGCAAGCCTAAACGCCGGAGCTCCAGGAGTGCTTCACGGACAGATGAGTTATCTGTTGCAGGATGATGACGGACAGATACTTGAAGCCCATTCAATTTCTGCGGGGCTTGATTATCCCGGAATCGGACCAGAACACGCCTATCATTTTGAAAAAGGAAACGTAAAATACGATTATATCACCGATAAAGAAGCGCTTGATGCGTTTGTGTGGCTTTCGCAAAAAGAGGGAATAATTCCTGCTTTTGAAAGCTCACACGCAGTGGCATATCTAAAAAAATTAAAAGATATAGAAAATAAGCTTATAATAGTAAATCTTTCAGGACGTGGCGATAAAGATATGATACAGGCTAAAAATCTTCTTCATTTCGATTAAATTTCAATCCCTTTTAATCCCTCTTTTTCTATTGGTAAATTAAAATTTTTATGAAACACCAAATCAACAGGACGAAAAAGATAATTTTCAAGTTTAAATTTCAAAGTTGATTTTGTTAAAAAATCTATTTTTTTATTTGTAATTATAAAAATATCAATATCTCCGCCTTTTATATCATCATTTAAAATACTTCCGAAAATATATATTTTAGCATCCGTAATAAAGTTTAAAACGGTTTGTTTTATAAAATTAATTTCTTTTTGAGACAATCTCATCAAAAAGCCTTTTTAACTTATAAAAAACATTTTTTAAATAATCTGAATTTTCCAATAAAAAATTTATTGCTTCTATTAAATTTTCTTCCATATAAGGATATTCATGAGAAATTGAGTTTCTTGCATTTCTTAATGCAATCCAAGTTTGAGTATTCAGTATTTCTTCCCTTTCAAGTTCGGCTAAAATTTCTATAAAAGGTCTTTGAGTATTATATCCCATTAAATTTAAAATATTTCTAAATATTTTCTCTCCCATCAAATCCTGAAGTTTAGCAAATCTAAAAGCTAAAACATCAAGTTTGTCTTTTTCAAACTCTTCTAACTCTTCTAATGTATCAATATTGAATGGATAATGTTTATTTAAAACTTCTTTTGCTTTATCTATTTTTTCAATATGTTTTTGGGCTTCTTGAAAATAAAGTTTTAATTTTTCTTTTATCATTCATATCCTTGTTTTTTAAAATTGTAGCAAAAATTATAATTTTAATCTTGACATAGAGAGAGTATAATCGTTTAAAAAAAGGAGAAAGTAGATGAAAAGGATTGTTGTTTTATTGTATGTTTGAGTTTTGTTTTTGCGAAAGAAGATTTAGCCGGTCGAAAACTTTTAGAATTCAATAAAGAAAATTTAATTAAAGTGTTAAAAAATGAGGTTAATTTTAAAAAAGACAAAATTGATATAAATAAATTGTATTCGGTTTTATCAAAAGAATGCAAATATATTTATAACGGCGAATTTAGCCCTTATAGTTTTAAACCTATTGATCCTTATGAAGAAAAGGGTATTTGTTATCTATTGCCTTTGTTGGAAAAAATTACATATAGATATGATAGAATCCATGCACTTGGTTATATTGGACCAGGTGAAGCCTATATTGAATTTCCGAATCTTAAAACATTTGCTAAATATAATAATGCTGACGGCTCTTATGAATATAATTATTTTTATATTGTAAAAACTAACGGTATATTTGGAGAAGGGTTTGGCAGTAATCCTATTCCAAAAATTAAATTTTTAGTTCTTGCTGTAGGAAAGCTAAAAGAAAAGAACAATAAAACTTATCACGAATACAAATTATATTACTAAGCTTCTTTTTTTCTTTTCTAATCAAATCTCCAAAATATGCTACAATTTCACTAAAAAAGGCTTACTTTGAAACATCTCTTTTGGAATGATTATAATATAAAAGATAAACAAACTCTTTTTTTTAAGATTTTACAGTATGAAAAAGATTATTATAAAAAATTAAAGCAAAATTTTACTGACGAAGAAATTAAAAAATATTTGCAAAAATATAAACCTTTTAATAAATATCATAAAAGAAGATATATGATCTTAAAAAATTTAATATTTAACGAGCCTTCGGAAATTAAGGAGCTTTCTTGGATTATTTAAAATTATATAATTTACAAGACAAAGTTTTAAATGAAGTTTTTAGTATTACTAAATCATTTTATCTAACGGGTGGGACGGCTCTGCACAGATTTTATTATGATATCCGATATTCGGATGATTTGGATTTTTTTTGTGTTGATGAATATTATGCTTATGAAATCAGGGAAATAATAAATAATTTAAAGGAAAAATTTAATATAAAAATCGAAGTTGAAGCACAATTTTTTAGGCTTTTATATGTTGACGGTTTAAAAGTAGATTTTGTAGATACGCATTTTGAGCCTCATTTTGGCAGATTCTTAAAAAAAGACAATTTTATAATTGATTCAAAAGAAAATATTTTTGTAAATAAAATCACTGCAATAATGGGAAGGGATGAAGCAAAAGATATTGTTGATTTTTATTTTTTAAAACAAAAAGAAAATTATAATTTAAAAGAATATTTACAAATGGCAAAAGAAAAAATGATTTTTGAAACGGAAGATTTTTTATTTAGGCTTAATACATTCCCTTTAGAAAAAATTAAAAATGTTAATTTTAAGAAAGTAGATTATTTGAATGAAATTTTAAATAATTATAAAAACTTTATAGAAAACATAAAAAAAGAGATATTATGAAAAAATGGTTGATACTGATTATTTCGTTTGCAATTTTTCTTTACGGGTTTGATTTAGATTCCATAAAAGAGTTTTTTAGCGAAGAAAATTTAGTAAATCTTTTAAAACAGTATGGTTATATAATTTTATTTTTTTGGTCGATAATGGAGGGAGAGACCGGTCTTGTTATGGCCGGGATACTTTCCCATACGGGAGATATGAATTTATGGCTGGCTATATTGGTAGCGGCATTAGGTGGATTTATAGGTGACCAGATATATTTTTATCTCGGTCGTATTAATAAAAGATGGGTTTTAAAAGAACTTCAAGCTCATCGGAGAAAATTTGCCAAAGCAAGATTACTTCTTAGAAAATACGGCGGTTGGGTAATCTTTTTCCAAAGATTCATTTACGGAATGAGAACAATAATTCCTATGGCTATAGGAGTTAGCGGTTACGACCCTAAAAAATATGCTATTATAAATTTAATCTCCGCTTTTGTATGGGCAAGCGTTACTATTATTCCGGCTTATTATTTCGGAGAAGAACTTTTAAAAATATTAAAATGGGCAAAAGAGCATTGGTATATTTCAATTATATTCGTATTAGTGTTATGGGGAATTTTATGGTATATAAATAAAAAAGAGGAGGAGTAGATATGGAATTTATTAAAGGAAAAGGTCAAGTAAAGGCTGAAATAGTTGTAAATGGAAGTAAAAAGTTTGAAGAGTATGGATTTGAAGGGAAAGACGGGGAAGTGTTGGTATTGCCTGATAGAAAAAGAGTTTATGTAGGGATTGATGAGATAAACAGCGAAAACTTAAAAACGGCCACGGCAAAAATTATAAAAGCTTTAAAAAACTATAAATTTGAAAGTGTGGAAATTACGCCTCCTAATACAAAAGACAGAGATTTGCTTTTAAGTTTTTTTGAAGGATTTATGTTAGGGGATTATGAGTTTGACAAATACAAAAGCCAAAAGGCAAAACATCCTGTAAAAACAATTGCTATTAATTCAAAAAGAGATTTTGATGAAATTATTAAAGAAGCAAAAATTAGAGCAAATACGATTAATTTTGTAAGAAATATTATCAATTCAATGCCTGATGAAATTACTCCTGCAAAACTTGCGGCAATTGCCGAAGAGGTAGCAAAAGAAAATAAACTTGAATGTAAAATTTATGATGAAGAGTGGTTAAGAGAAAACGGATACGGCGCTTTTTATGCTGTAGGAAAGGCAAGCGCTCATCCGCCGAAACTTATACATATCGCTTACAAACCTAAAAACGCAAAAAGAAAAGTAGTATTGGTCGGTAAAGGCCTTACATATGACAGCGGGGGTCTTAGCTTAAAACCTGCCGATTATATGGTTACTATGAAAGCCGATAAATCAGGAGCTGTTACTGTTCTTGGAATAATAAAAGCAGTTAGCGAACTTAAAGAAGATGTTGAGGTTCATGCCATTTTAGGAGCGGCTGAAAATATGATAGGAGGTAATGCATATAAACCGGACGATGTGCTTAAAGCTAAAAACGGTAAAACAATTGAAGTTAGAAACACGGACGCTGAAGGTAGATTGGTTTTGGCTGATTGTCTCTGTTACGCTCAGGAAAATATAAAAGATTTTGACGCTATTATGGATTTTGCAACCTTGACGGGTGCCTGTGTTGTAGGGCTTGGAGAATATACTGCCGGAGTTATGGGCTTTAATAAAGATATTATTCAAAAAGCAATTGAAGTTGGTGAAAAAAGAGGAGAGCATTTTGCATATCTTCCGTTTAACAAATATTTGCCAAAACTGCTAAAAAGTAATGTAGCGGATATTTCTAACATTGCAAGCAGCAGATATGGAGGAGCTTTGACTGCGGGACTTTTCCTAAGTAACTTTATAGAAGAGGAAAATAAAGACAAATGGACTCATTTTGATATCGCAGGACCTGCTTTTGTTGAAAAAGAGTGGGGTTATAATCCTCACGGAGCTAGCGGATTCGGTGTGGATAGTATTATATCTTTTTTTCAAAGTTTTTACAGGGATTAAAAAATATCCCTGTAAAAAGCGATTCCCGCTCCTATTCTTGTAACGTTTTTATTGTAATCTATCAAACTTTCGCCATATCCATTGAAAAATTTAAAAAACCAGTAAGTCGTTTCAGAGTTGTAAATTGGTGTAAAATAATCAAATTCTATTGAACCTTTATTGTTTTCAGTCCTTAGGTTGTTTCTGAATTTTAAAGAAAACAAATCTTTTTTATAAAGGTAATTTATTTCTATTTTACCGTATCCGTAATATTTTGTTATATCGGGATTATCATCATCATCTTCACTTTCTGGGATTCTATACCATCCTTCTACTTTTAAGAACAGATTTTTCCATTGCCAAAATGTTGTTAAAACCAGTCTGTTCCAGGACCTGGATTTCTCTCCTCCCTGGCCGTTTGAATGGTGTCTTATACTGAATTGAACGGCTTTTAATTTGCTAAAATAGTCTATTTTACCGGGAGTCGGCAGTGTTATGAAAAGTTCGGGAATATAATTTGTTTCTCTAAAAGGAGCTGAATGTGCGTATGCCCTCCAAAACGAAGTTTGGGTATAAGCAAAAGAAATGTATTCATTAAATCCTAATAAATCATAACTTAAAAGTTTTTGAAGACTTATTTGAAATTCAATTTCCGTTTCGTTTTTTGTCGGAGAATAAGCTACCGGTAAAAAATAATTGGAATGATAAGGTAATATACCATAATCTCTTTTTACAATTTTTTCCACTTCTTTTTTTACATTAGGCTCTGAAGTATCAACTTTGGAATAAGCAAACTGTAAAGCTTTTTCATATTGAACGATTTCGTTAGAAGGTGATTTATTTTTTACAATATATGAATATTCATCGGCTGCTTTTTTATACCAGTAAAAAGCCTTTTTTAAATCTTTTTTTACACCGAGTCCGTTTTCATACATATAAGCAATCAAATAGGCCGCTTCTTTGTTTCCTTTTTTTGCTTCTTGTAAAATTTTAGGGAAAGCGGATTTATATTTTTTTTGTTTATAAAGTTTTAAAGCGGTGGCGTAGTCAATTGTTAAGTCGGAATTTGTAATATCAGTGGCGTTTAAAAAGAGGGGTACAAAAAAAAGAAGAAAGATTTTATTATTTTTCATCTTCTTCTTTTAATGCTTTTTTAGCTCCTTCTACCATACCTTGAATAGCGCTTTTTGTAACTTTTACCAGACGCTCGGCAAGTTTTTCAGCTTCTTCTTTTGTTTCTATTAATATTTCTTTTGCTTTTTCTTTTATTTCTTCACTGGTTTGCTGTGTTTTCTCTTTTAATATTTCAATCGCTTTTTTAGTTGTTTCTTTAATTTTTTCATTTAGTTTATTTAGTTCATTTTGTAATTTTTCTTTTTCTTTTTCAATTGTTTCAGAAAGTTCTTTACCCACTTTTGCGGAAACATTATTAAGTGTTTCAATTAATGCTTTTTGCATTTTTTCAAGCTCGGTGATGATTTCATTGATTTCTTCTTTTGTTAAATGTTCGAGTTCTTCTTTTGTTGATTCTACTTTTTCAAGTATAGCTTCTTTCGCGCCTTCGATTGCGCCTTTTAGCGTTTCTTCGATATTTTCGCCTTTTTCTTTTGCCGCTTCAACTGCTGAAACAATAGCCGCTTCTGAAACTTCTTTGATTTTTTCCGCTTTTACTTCAATGTTTTTTAATGCGTTTTGTAAAGATTCTTTTACTACGGTTTTTACTTTTTCTTCTACTTTTTCGCCTTCTTCAAGAATTACTGTCACGCTTTTTTTAATAGTTTCTTCCATCACACCTAAAATTTCAGCGTTTTTTAGTTTAATATCGGTTAAAATTTCTTCAATTTCAGTTTTTAGTTTTTCATCAAATTCATTTGCTGCTTCTTTTATCCCTTTAAGGGCTTTGTTTAGTTTTATTATCATTTCGGCTTTTGTTTCTTCAAGTTGATATTTTACTTTTAGCATTTCCTGTTGAAGGTTTTCGACAACTTTGCTGTAAGATTGTTCAATCGCTTCCACAGCGCCTTTTACTGCCGCTTCGATATGCTCTTTTGTCTGTTCTCCTAAAGCATTCAATTCTTCCGTAGCGGTTTTAATAGCTTCTTTTACGATTTTTTCAATTTCTTCATCTGTTTTTTTTGCAACGTTTACTGCTTCTGATACGGCGTTTTTAACGATGTTTTTGATTTCCTCATCTGTTAATCTGCCTTCTTCTTTGGCTTTTTTTAAGTTTTGTCTGATTTGTGTTTTCATGTTGTCTAACATTTTTAACTCCTTTTTTTTATATTATAACACATTTTTTTCATATTCTATGCTTTTTTTGAAAATTTTTGTTTAATCCACATTACAACATAAAATAAAAACGGAATAAACAGCGTTCCTATAAGTGTTGCAAACGTCATCCCAAATACCACCGAAACACCTAAAATATGTCTGCTGTTAGCCCCGGCACCGCTGCTGAAAACCAAAGGCAGGGTTCCTAAAATAAATGCGAGTGAAGTCATAACAATCGGTCTGAATCTCAGTCTTGCAGCTTCTAAGGTCGCATCTAGTAATTTATAGCCTCTTTTTAACCTCTCAACCGCAAATTCTACGATTAAAATAGCGTTTTTAGCACTGAGTCCTATAAGCGTAATAAGTGCCACCTGATAATAAATATCCGCTTCAAGATGCATAAATCTCATTAGATATATACCGAGTGCGGCTCCAAAAAGTCCGAAAGGCACGGATAAAATAACCGAAATAGGAATACTCCAGCTCTCATATAAAGCAGCAAGAATTAAAAATACGAAAATCATTGCGTAAATTAGCGTATAATTGGTTGAGTGTTTAAGTTTTGCTTCCTGATAAGAAGTTCCGGCCCACGCAATTGTATATCCGGGAGGCAGAATTTTCGCCGCAATTTCTTTAATCGCATCCATAGCTTCCCCGGAAGTATGTCCCGGAGCCGCCGCACCCGTTACATATGCCGAATTAAAGAGGTTAAATCTTTGAATTACGTCTGCGTCAACTATTCTTTTTACTTTTACAAGCTCACTTACCGGTACCATATTTCCATTTAAGGATTTTACATAAATGTTTTTTAGATTATAAAGCGCTTTTCTGTAATCCCCAAGAGCCTCAGCATTTACGTGAAACACACGGCTGAAGAGGTTAAAATCATTCACATATGCTTTGCCTAAATTTGAGCTTAAAGCGGCAAAAACATCTGAGACGTTGACGTTCATGGATTTTGCTTTTTCCCTGTCAACAGTTAAATAATACATAGGCGTTCTTGCGTTTAGGGTAGTTCTTACCATCATAAGTCTCGGGTCTTTGTTAGCCTCATCTACAACTTTTTTTGTAAGTTCGGCAAGTTTTGTCATACTTCCGCCGGTTCTGTCCTCAATCCACATTTCAAATCCGCTGGTTAAACTCATCCCGATAATCGGAGGCGGGTTAAATACCAGCACAAGGGCATCTTTATATGTAGAAAATTTACCCATAAGTTTTCCGGCTACTGCCATAGAAGAGTCATTCGGGTCTTTTCTTTTATCCCACGGAATAAGTTTGGCAAACATAAATGATGAATCCGTTTTAAAAGCCATTGTCATCAAATCAAGTCCGCTAACCCCGGCTGCTTCTTCAATTAACGGATGTTTTAGAAGTTTTTTTTCAACTTCAAGGGTGGTTTTGTCTGTTTCTTTTAAAGAAGTTGCGGGCATATTGTATTTGAATATCATCAATACGCCTTTGTCTTCTGTTGGTACAAGGCCTGTAGGTAGCATTTTATTTATCTTAATGGTAGCATAAATTAATATTCCGTATAATGCAAGTGAAAAAATACCAAGTTTAATGGTAAATTTTGCAGCCTGTGTATATTTTCTTGTAAGCCAGTTGAAAAATTCGTTAAATTTTCTAATAGGCCAGATTGGCTTTTCTTCCCTTTTTAATAAAAGTGCCGCTAAGGCGGGAGTGAGCGTTAAAGCCGTAAGTCCCGAAATCATAACGGCAATAACGATGGTAATGGCAAACTGTTTATAAAATTCACCGCTGAAACCTTGCGCAAGGGCTGCCGGGACAAACACGGCGCTTAAAACGAGCACTATTGCAATAAGAGGAGCGGTAAGTTCTTTCATGGCGTTTATTGTCGCTTCTTTTACACTTAATTCTTTATTTTCGTGCAGGTTTCTTTCAATGTTTTCTATAACGACAATGGCGTCGTCCACAACAAGTCCGATTGCCAAAACAAGCGCAAAGAGGGTCAGAAGGTTTATGGAAAACCCGAGTGCGTAAAGCCCGGCAAACGTTCCTATAACAGATACCGGAATTGCAAGGGTAGGGATTAAAGTAGCCCTCCAGTTTCCGAGAAAAATATAAATTAAAATAACAACTAAAATAATCGCTTCATACAGTGTTTCCAATACTTCATGAATTGACGCTTTAACAAACGGCGTAATATCGTAAGGAACATTATATTCCAAGTCTTTTGGAAATCTTTTTGACAGTTCTTTTAATGTTTTATCCACTTTTTCGGAGACTTCAAGTGCGTTTGCCCCGGGAGATAGGAATATACCCATACCTATCATAGGTTTTAAATTGTATGAGCTTCTGACGTTATAACTCTCCATTCCAAGTGTTACTTTTGCTACGTCTTTAAGTCTCAAGGCACTTCCGTCGGGGTTTGAGCGGATAATTATGTTTTTAAACTCCTCAGGTGTTTTAAACCTTCCTTTTGTTGTAATGCTGTATCTAAAAGGTACTTTTTCTTTTATAGGTTCAGCACCTAAACTTCCTGCGGTATACTGGTTATTTTGCTCTCTTATTATGTTTATAATTTCGCCTGGGGAGAAGTTGTAAAATTTTAGTTTTTGAGGGTCAAACCATATTCTTATAGAATAATCCCTGTCTCCGAAAACGATAACATCTCCGACTCCCGGGATTCTTTTTAAGTCATCCACAACGTTTATTTTTAAATAATTATGAATAAAAGTTATATCATGTACTCCGTTTTTAGATGTAAAGGTTATGAATTTTAATACGTCCGGTGACCTTGCATCTACGCTGATACCCTGTCTTCTAACGGCTTCAGGGAGTTTGCTCATAGCAAGCTGTACGCGGTTGTTTACGTCAACTTTTGCCTGGTTTCTGTCCGTTCCGATTTTAAAAAATACATTAATGGTCGCAACTCCGTTAGGTGAGAGGGTTGAGCTCATATAAATCATATTGTCAACCCCGTTTATCGCTTCTTCAAGAGGTGCTGCAACCGTTTTGGCGAGTGTTTTGGCATCCGCTCCGGGATATATGGCTCTTACCACTATCTGAGGCGGAGTGATGCTTGGATACTCTTTTACAGGCAGGTTTTTTATACCGATAAGCCCCGCCATTACGATAATTAAAGCGACAACGGTGGCAAAGATTGGTCTGTTTATGAAAAATTTAGAAAACATCTCTTATTCCTTGTTTATTATTTTATCTACAATGATTTTCGCACCGGGTCTTATTCTGAAAAAGTTGTTTACTATTACCTTATCCCCCGGTTTTACAAGACCTTTAACTATGAATTTATCTTTATATTCTTCTATCGCAAAAATAGGGCGAACTCCTACCATTCCGTTTTGCGCCACAAATACAACCATGCCTTTTTGGTTTTGAAGCAGGGCTTTTTGAGGGATAAGCACGGCATTGTTTTGATATACGTTTGAGAGTCTGACTTTTACAAAATCCCCCGGAAGCAGTTTTTTGTCTTTATTCTCAACTACAGCCCTGAACTGAACGGTTGAAGTGCTTTTGTTTATTTTTTTGTCTTTATAGTCAATTAGTCCCTCCGCTACTATTTTGTTGTTTTTTAGGATATCGACTTTTAACTTATCGCCTTTTATAGTATAAACGTTTTTTATTTTTTCAAAATCGCTTTTTGGAATTGAAAAATATACGTAAATTTTGTCTATATTGTAAATATCCACAAGTGGTGTTCCTATTGTTACGTAATTTCCCACATCGACTCTTTTTACAGTGGTAATCCCGCTTATGGGAGCTTTTACGTTTGTATATTCAAGATTGATTTTGGCAAGTTTCAAATTGGCTTTTGCGTTTTCAAGAGAAGCAAGGGCTGCATTGTAGGCACTGAATATAGCATCTCTTTCTTTTTGGGAAATTGCGTGTTTTTTATAGAGTTTTTTAGCTCTCTCCCAGTCTTTTTGTGCTTTATAAAGAGTGGCTTTTGCCATTTTTAGATTAGCGATAGCCGCTTCTACCCTTGCTTTGTATATCGCATCGTCTATTTTAAAAAGAACGTCTCCTTTTTGGGCTTTGTCGCCTTCTTTAAAGAACATTTTTTGCAACGTCCCGTTTACCTTTGCCACAACCGTTACATATTCGTATGCCTTGGTTTCGGCCGGGTAAATCAGTGTGTTTATTTTTAATGTTTTAGCCGGTTCCACTTCGAAAACATCAACGTGAGGGGTCGGCATAGGTCTATTCATATGGTTTTGGGCAAAAAGGCTTGCCGTTAAAAACATAACAGAAATCAATAACTTTTTCATTTTACATACTCCTTAATATTGTGGTTTGTATAAAGATAATAGGCTGCGTATGCCACCTGAAGATTGTAAAGTGCGGCTTTGTATTGTGCAAGTGCGTTTGTTTTAACGCTTAAAGCGTCTAAATAATCCACAATCGTAACTTCTCCGCCGTGATATCTGTTTGCAATTATTTCAAACGCTTTGTTGGCCGCTTCAAGGGATTTTTTTGCGCTTTTTATCTGGGTTTTTATCGTTTTGATATTTAGCAGGGCTAGTTTTATGTTTTTGTTTTGCTCTTTTTTATAGTAATTAATCTGTTTTTGAAGCGATAATTTTTGTATTAAAATAGCTTCTTTTTGTTTTTTTACTGAATTGTTGTCAAAGAGCATCATATTGATACTTAAAGTAAGCTGGTTTTGCTTATCTTCTCCTTTTTGATGAAAGGCGTCGTCTCTTCCATAACCGTACAGGCTGTAGGTGTCTTCAATGTTTATTTGAGGTTTGTATGCTGAATCTATGGCTTTTGCGCTGTGTTCTATAGCCTTTGATTGAGCCTGAAGGCTTTTTATCGTATCAAGCGTGTCGGGTTTTATATTTAGAGGCGGTAAAATTTCAGAATCGCCGATACTCTCAATTTTTCTGCCAACGGCTAAGTTCAGGTTTTTTTTAAGTTCGCTTATCTGATATTTGACGTTGTCTATCTGATAGACGGTATTAAATAATGCGGCCTCTATTTTTTTAACCTCATCTTCCGTTACCACACCGGCGTGAAACAGGTTGGTAACCCTTTTTAATTCGGCGTTTAGGTATTCTTTTGCTTTTTCTAAGGCAAAAAGTGATGCTTTTAAGGATTTTATATTGTAATACAGATTTACGATATTGTACTGAAGCTGTTTTTTGAATGATTTGCTTTGAAATTTGAGTGATTTAAACTCAAAATCTTTGGCTTTTATCTTATATTTTTTGCTTCCGCCGTCATAAAGGTTAAAAGATATTTTTGCAAATCCGCTGTAAATGTCTCCGGCTCTTCCGAAAGTCCTCGGATTTACGGTTTGATACATACCGCCTATAAAGATTTTTGGATAATAGTCTTTGTTTATGGATTCTTTTTCAAGCAGAGGTTTTTTCGTGTTTATATCCTTGGCTACGCTTAAATCATTGTGCGTTATGGCGTAATCAAGTATGGATTTAAGATTGTCCGCATTGGCGTAAAACGCCAGCAGGGCAGTTAAAAGCAGTTTTTTCATAATTCGTCCTTTAAGTAATTTAAAACGATTTTTTTAAGGTTTTGTCTGAATTTTTTTTCATCCGGTTTTTGATATATGTTTGAGAGTTTGTTTTCCACAAAAGGCTTTACCATTTTATGAAAATCGTTTATTCCTATAATTACGTGCATTGTAAAAAAGACATCGTCGTTTTTAAAAACGTTTTTTTCTTTTCCTTCTTTCAAAATATTTAAAAGCGTTTCCCTGAATCTTATAAACAGGTTAATAAGCTCGTCGGAAAAATTTTCCCCTCCGTCGATTATTTCCCTGATAATAAG
>NZ_JBMXVQ010000082.1:0-6334 GCF_053999135.1 Caminibacter sp. | reverse complement strand
CACCTTACAGCGCTTAATCTTTTCTTTCCCCTATTGCCCCTTTTCTTCTTCCCGGGACGTATAAAAAATAAAATAAAGTTTTCAAAAGATATAAATATATTAAGAGCGACGAAGCACGAAACACACACGAACTTGTGAGTGGGTGTGTAGTGCGTACGCACTACACACCTCGGCGGTGTGTGTGCGTCCTCGCAAGCTCGGAAAGCAATCAAGGAGTTACGATGGCAAACATAGCAAGTATACATATTGAGAAAGGACACGTGGGTGAATTTTTCCATAATTCGAGAGAAAAACCGACGAAGAATAGTATATTCAAGGATGGTGAAGTTTTGTACGATAAAACGGCAAAAGAAGCATTGGAACTTTACAAAAAGATTACGGACGAACGTGCGAAAAAATATACAGAACGCACAGGACAAAAGCTACAAAAAAAAGCTGTGACGCTTTTAAGTGCTGTCGTAAATATTAAGCCTGATACAACTCTGTATGATTTACAACGGCTCGGCAGAAAACTTGAAGAAGAACTCGGGACGAGAATATTACAAATTGCCGTCCATCGGGATGAGGGGCATATAGATGAAAATGGTAAAAAACACATAAACCAACACGCTCATATTTTAATGAGTGGTTTAGATGATGAGGGACGGAGCGTTCGCCGAAAACTTACAAAAAAAAAGTTGCGTAAACTTCAAAATTTAACGGCAGAAACGCTTAATATGGAACGCGGAAAAGACGTTCGGAAAACTAAAAGAAAAAGACTTAATACTTATGAGTATAAAGAGGCTATGAAGATAAAAAACGCAGAAGTAGTTGAGCTTAAAAAGAAACTTATTGAGAAAGACAGCGAAATCGAAGGGTTAAAAGTTAGTAAAAAGGAACTTGAAGAACAGATTAAACATATCCGGGAGGAAATGAAAAAATTTAATGTTGGGCTTGAGGGGGAAAAGGAATTTAGTCAGGAGGACTACAAAGCATTAAGCGAAATCAAAAAGCTACTTAAAGCAAAAGACTTACAAGAAGCCGTTTTAAAACTAAATAGTTTTGAAACAGAAATAAAGGAAAGAATAAAAAAAAGAGCGAAAAAATTAATCGAGGAACACAAAGAGGAAAAGGGGCTTTTTGGAAAAGAGGAAGTTCTGCAAAAGGACGTAGCGGTTAAAATAATTAATACTGTATGCCGCACGGAATCCATTGATGTTATAAAAGTATTGGAAGAAAATGAACGCCTAAAAAAAGAGAATAAAACGTTAAAAGAAGAAAACAAAAATTTAAGAGATAAATTAAGAGAGTTCAAAGATAAGTTCAATGAATTAAAAGAAAAAGCGAATAGTGTACTAAAAGCGAAAATCGAATATTACACTACACTATACAATAAAGCTCGGACGGAACTTGAAAAATATTATAAGCAAGAATTTGGTAACTATAAAAAACTGAATGAGCGGGAAAAGCAAGTTGAAAAACAGATTGAACGTAAGCATAACGTAAAGTTCAATGCCCCCGGATTTTAGTCCCTTTTTAATGTTTTCCTTTTAAAAAGGAAATATTATAAAAGAAAAATTTTAGGTTGTCAAATAGTTTGACAACGGGCTTTTTTGCGAAAAAAGAAAATATTATAATGAGAAATAAAAGCAAAGGAGCTATTATGAGTGCGAATTCAAAAACCCCCTTGACTATTAATAAATATATGTCCCAACGAGAGCTGATGTGCTTTTTTTTTGCCCCGCGTTACAACAAAAAGGTGGCCACAGGGCGTGGCGTCCGAAGTGCGTCGTTTTCAACTAAAAGCGAGGCTATCGTTGGGGGTAGTAAAAATAAAAAGGCGGGAGCGGGCTTCCCCAGTAAGGCATTCGTAGCGGGGCAGTTCACCGAAGTTAATACTTTTAAAAAAACACATTTACCCATAATAAAGAAAATTAAAGAAGGTAAAATTAAACTTGGTGATGGTGAAAAAAAAGAGTTTTATAATTGTAACACGTGTAAAGAATCCGTTAAGCAACGTTTTGGTAGCGTGGAATCTTATTTGAGTTATTTGAGAGATGAGTTTATTAGAATCGCAAAGGAAAGGGAACAAAACACAAAAAACTATTTGGATAAGCACGTGCTTAGAATGCTTGATATGAACGAATTTGTCGGGATGAGCTTTTCTTTAAAAAAGAAAGCTGAGCTGGATTATAGGTATTATAAAGGTGTAAGCGATTATATTAATAAAGTTGCCGAAAAAAAAGGCTTGGTACCAGTTTTTTTAACTTATACATTACCATCTGAATATCATCCGACTACTACAAAAACAGGAAAACGTGAATGGAATCCAAAATATAATCCTGAGCTTACCATTAGAGACGGATATAAAATATTACAAAAAGCTTTCCGAGAGTTAACAAGATATTTTAAGAAAAAAGAAACGAATAAAAGTTTAGAAGAGATTCCGTATATTAGTATTAATGAATATCATAAAGATTATACGGTGCATAAACACGCTGTGGTATTTTTACCGGAGTTTTTACTCGAAATGTTTGAAGCAAAATTTCACCGTATAAGAGAACAATTTGGATTGGGGAAGCAATACGACTTTGAAGTTTTGGAAGATAAAAGTAAGGGAAGCGGGTACCTTTTAAAATATTTGAGAAAAATGATGTTATCTGAAAATGAAGAGGATATGTATGTTTTGGACGGCTGGAGAAAAGCGAATAGAATCCGTTTATTTACGCATAGCCACACCTTTCTGAAGCGAAAGGATTTTGAAAAAATTCTTCCTTATTATATAGAAGACATTGAAGAGTCCAGATATAAGGATTGTCTTTAACAATGGAGAGTGGATAAACAGGTACGAAAAAATTCTTAATATAACTGATTATTTAGTGTATAAAAATGTAGAACTTCCTGAGGACATCGAAGTCGAAAATCAAATATGGGATGTATTTGAAAATTTGCTTGGGAGCGAGTACGAAGCAGAATATTTTGTGGTAAAAGAGCAGTGGACGCTTGAAAAAGCCTTTAATTTAACTGAGGTTTTCAATAATAGTTACATTCGTAAATATAAACAATTGCGAAAAAACATTAAGGATATTTTTCAAAGATTCAATGGAAACATAAGCAAAAGAAACAGATTTTTACATTATACGGCGATTAGTTTTATTAAGCAACATAAGCACGAGTTAAAAATATTGTACGATACATTAAATCAGAATAGATTTTTAAAACAAGTAGGGAAAAGAGCTTTTAAAAGCTCTTTTGATAATTATATCAAAAAAGTGGACGAGATGTTAGAACTTGTTAAAAATTTCACGGAATCTATTGACTGGGCGGGGCAAAATTGGCAGGAATTTTCCGTTAAAAAAGGGAATATAAACGAGCTAAGGAAAGAAATGAAAGAGCTGGATAAAATTAATAGTAAAAAATTTTTAAATAGATTCTTTGAAGTGTTGGACGAGCTTATCAAATTACAGGAGCATTTTATTTATTTAAGCAAAAACGTTACTGTAACGAAAAGGCATAAAATATACTGGGTGAGCGATAGCCTTGAACTTATTAAAATATACGACAAAGATTTGATTGAGGTTGTTTATGTACCAGACGAAGACGTCAAAAAACAATTATTAAGTGCTTATTAAAAAATGATAACATATTTTAATATCTTAAAAGATGAATACAAAAAGGTTCAAGGGTTACTTTAAGAGGTTACTTTTCGCTTTATAAAGTTAGTTAAAATAATGAAGTTATGGGGCTTTATGATGTTTTATAATGGTGCGGCGGGAGGGACTCGAACCCTCACGGGCTAACGCCCACAAGGCCCTCAACCTTGCGTGTCTACCAATTCCACCACCGCCGCAGGCAGTAGTGATGAAATTATAACAAAAAATTTTAATTTTTCAGCATTTCTTCCGCATATTCTAAAGCTTTTTCCGATTTTTCCCTGCCACCTATAATTCTTGCTATTTCTTCTACTCTTTCATCTTTATTCAGTTCTTTAACAAAGGATTTATTTTCATGTTTTGTTACCAAAAAATGTTTATCCGCTTTGCTTGCGAGCTGAGGTTGGTGAGAAATTGCAAATACTTGATATTTTTGACTTAAAAATTTAAGTACTTCTGCTACACTCATACTCTCTTCACCACTAAGATTAGCATCTATTTCATCTAAAAAAAGAGTTTTTTCATTTTCTTCAAATTCCAAAGTACTTGCTAACAATGCAACCCTTAATCTGTTAAATTCGCCAGTAGAAATGGTGTTTATATCAATATCGTTAACTATAATTTCTGCCCTGTCCATTCCGTTTTCTTTAAAACTATCTTCCAAAATAACTTCAACCCTGCAAGAAGGCATA
Organism: Caminibacter sp.; assembly: GCF_053999135.1. Lineage (NCBI taxonomy): Bacteria > Pseudomonadati > Campylobacterota > Epsilonproteobacteria > Nautiliales > Nautiliaceae > Caminibacter > Caminibacter sp. Next base: position 2,010 of record NZ_JBMXVQ010000082.1, on the reverse strand, counting down.
TACAATTTAGACAAATAAACATTTAATTTTTTTTCAAATTTCTGCGCACTTTTTATTCTGTAACGGTGCAGATATTGAGCCATATCTTTTAATTTTTCCTCAAGCAACAATGTTTCTTTTTCTATTTCCTCTTTTTCAAACGTAAGATTTTCAAGCAGTTCAAGCTCATTTTTTTTCTCTCGGTAATAATTAAGAGTTTCTTCAATAGAACCAAATCTTCTGATAAGTTCCTGCAAATCCGAGAGTCTGTTTAAAACTTCTTCTATATTCACACTCTCCAAAAAAGAAGCTTTTTCATATGCCTTATCTATTGCTATTCTCAGTTCGTTCATAGCGTTTGAAAAAAATTCGCTATCCTCTTCTATCATATCCAAAAATTCATAAACCCCGTTTTCAAGTTCAAAAATTCTCTCCACATCCTGAGCCTTTTCTTTTATCTTTTCTATTTTGCTTAAATCTTTTTTTATTTTCATTAATTCCTCAAACTCACCCTCTTTGGGATTAATGGTTTCTATTTTGTTAAGTTCGTATTTTAAAAATTCAATCCTCTCAGCGGCGTTTTTTTCTTTTTGTTTGATTTCTTCTATTTTCTTTTTTAGTGTTTTATATTTTTGAAATGTATATTTGTATTTTTCTAAATTAACATAATAATCTTTCTCTTCAACCATTTTATCCAATACGAAAATAATATTATTACTTTCAAACTCCCTTATTTCTCGTAAAGAAAGATAATTAACAAATTCATCGGCTATTTTCCTAACCGTTTTTTTGCTAACAGCCTGGTCGTTGATAAAATAACGGCTTTTATTCTTTTTAACCTGCCTAAAAATAGTTATATCCTCTTTTTCTATTCCATATTTTTCCAAATCCAAATCATTATCCACCACAGCTTCACTTATTTTTGCATTTACGTCAAAATATCCGAAAATAGATAAAATTCCCCTCATTAAAACCGATTTTCCAGCACCGCTAGGTCCCGTAAAAACAATAAGACCTTTACTAAATTCAAGCTCAACTTCGCTAAACTCAAGCTCTACTTCCTCAAACGTCACATATTCTTTGAGATAAACCCTCTCAATCACTTGCTCTCTCCCCAGTTTAGTTTTTCTCTCAAAACCTTAAAATAATTTCTTTCTATTCTATGAATAAGTTTTGCCGGTTTTTTGGCTTTTTTTATTTTTATTTTATCTTTTATATTATAAATTTCCTGTCCGTCAATTATTAATTTTGCCGTTTTTTCTTTTACTTCAAGTTCTAGTTCAAAATTACTCGGCAATATAAGCGGTCTTTGTGTAAGTGAATGAGGACAAATAGGTGTTAATATAAAACTTTCTGTAAGAGGATATACAACCGGCCCTCCTGCACTTAAATTATATGCCGTAGAACCTGTAGGAGTCGAAATAATAAGCCCGTCTCCATGATAAGTGTTTAAAAAACTTTCATTTGTATCAACTTTTATATGTATCATTGAAGAAATTATGTCTTTACTGATAACAACATCGTTAAAAGCATATAAAAATTTATTTCCATATTCTATTTCAATAACCATTCTTTTGTCAATCCTATAATTTTCTTTAAGAAAATCATCCAAAAACTCTTCTATATTTTCAGGATTTATATCTGTTAAAAAACCAAGATTTCCGGCATTAATACCAAGAACCGGTTTATCATATTTATAAGCCCTTCTGGCAAGGGAAATAAGGGTTCCATCTCCTCCCAAAGCCACTAAAAAATCTGATTCTTTGCACATTTCATCAAACTCTACTCCCAAAAGCCCTATAGCTTTTGCTGAAACGCTATCGAGCAAGACTTCTATACCCTTTTTTTCAAAAATTTTTTTGATTTTTAAAAATACTGATTTTAAATTTATCGTATTTTTAGGTTTTAAAACAAATCCGGCTTTCATGTCCTGCCTTTTTGATGAAAATTATAACAAGTTATCATTTTTTCTTATAATAAGAAAAAATTTATTATCTGCTAATTTTTTGTGTTATAATCCTTTAAAAGGAA
>NZ_JBMXVQ010000081.1:0-3547 GCF_053999135.1 Caminibacter sp. | reverse complement strand
AGCCCATAAAATATCTCAGAATGAAGAATATAAAGTAGGATTGGAACTGAGTAAAACTATTTTTAACAAACTTTTAAAAAAACATCCTAAAATTCATATAATGACCGCAAACAGATTTGAAATAGTCAAAGAGCTTTTTTAAAAAGCTCTTTTTTTTATTTTCTTGATTTTTGCCACAAGAAAACAACAACCCAAACAGCAAATCCGATTAAATAAGAGATATATTCATGTGGAAGATGTAAATATTTTGTCATAATATTCGGCAACATAAAAAACGGTACAGCAATTAAAAATAAAAATCTCTCAATTATATTACAGTGTTTTATAAAATAACCCTGTGTGGCGCTAGAGAAACTAAACATACCAAGCATAGCCGTAATAAATATTATAATAATTTTCACGGGGTCGCTAATAAAAGTAAATTCATTTACATCCCATTCATTAACACTGTTGATTAAAAGCAGCTCCATATTAAAGAAAAACATAAACGGTAATATTGCCGTTCTTATATCATAAGCAAACCCCTGAAGACCGGTTTTAATCGGGTCTGCTTTAGCAATTCCCGCCGCAGCGTAAGCCGCAATTCCCACAGGAGGCGTATCGTCTGCGAGAATTCCGAAATAAAACACGAATAAATGAGCGGCAATCGCAGGAATAATAAAGCCGTTATCCTGAGCCAACTGTAACATAACAGGAGCGGTAAGTGAGGCCACCACGATATAATTTGCGGTAGTCGGAAGACCCATTCCAAGAATCAATGAAATAAACGCCGTTAAAAGAAGCACTATTAAAATATTTCCGTTTGAAAGCGTATCAATTACATCAAGCAGTACCTGACCTATACCGGTTAATGTAATACTACCCACAACTATACCCGCAAGCGCAGTGGCAAGCGCAATAGGCACCATGTTTCTCGCACCGTTTACCATTCCATGGAAAATATCTATAAACCCCTGAATAAAATCTTCTTTTTTAATTTTTCTTTTTTCAATAAATAAAGCTTTAAAGGGATACTGAATAACCATAATAACCATTAAAAGCCAAATAGCGCTAAAAGCCGCCATCTGTGCCGACTGTCTTAAAACTATTAAAACATACATCAAATAAGCCACAGGAATCAGATAATGAAGCCCGCTAATAAACGTTTGCCATTTCGGCGGAAGTCTGCGTGGGTCTTCACCCTTTAATCCAAGCTTTTTAGCTTCTAAATGAACTATATAAAACAAAGCCAGATAACTGACAACCGCCGGAATAGCAGCCGCAATAATAACATCAGTATAAGCAAGTCCTAAAAATTCCGCAATAATAAACGCCGCAGCACCCATAACAGGAGGCATAAGCTGACCGTTAGTCGATGCTGCAACTTCAATAGCCGCAGCTTTTTCAGGAGGAAACCCGGCTTTTTTCATAAGAGGAATAGTAAAAACACCGGTGGTTACAACATTAGCCGTGGAACTTCCGCTGATAATTCCCGTAAGTCCGCTGGCCACTACACTAGCTTTTGCCGGACCGCCGCTATATTTTCCAAGAAGCGAATACGCAAGTTTTATAAAATACTCCCCTGCCCCGGCTCTTTCAAGTAAAGCTCCAAAAAGAACGAATAAGAATACAAATCCGGCAGATACACCAAGAGGCACCCCGAAAATTCCTTCGGTTGTTAAATACATTTGAGATATGATTTTTTCAATAGAGGCCGGTTTGTGGGATATCAATTCAGGCAATACATCTCCAAATTTATCATATAATAAAAAGACAATAGCCACTATACTTAAAGCAATACCGATAACCCTTCTTCCGGCTTCAAGGAGTAAAATAATAAATATAACCCCGATAACTATATCACGAGTCAGATAATCTCCCGGCCTGTTTGAAAGACCTACATAATCTATGGCTATATAAGCGGCTCCCAGTCCCCCAAGTATTGCCAAAACCCAGTCATACCAAGGTATTGTTTTTAAAAATTTAGGTTTTTTAACAATAGGATAAATTAAAAATGCTAAAACCATGGCAAATGCCAAGTGAATACTTCTAACAATTGTAGAGTTTACCGGAAAATAGCTTACATATAATTGATAAATTGACCATGAAAACGCTATTAAGGCTATCACCCAGTAATAAATATGATTTGGCGGAAAATTTCTTTGCCCTTCAAGTTCAGTTAATATTTTTTCTTCTAAATCTTTGTCTATCTCGCCTTCTTTAACAGCTTCTTCTTCGACTTTATCAATCTCTTTTTCGAGATCTTTATCTACATCAAGTATATCAGGTTTAGCCATTAATCCTCCTTAATTTAGTGCTAAAAAGCCCCTTGGCTGCTTAGCAGAAAATTAAGAAGGGGAATTAATTAAGAAGTCCCGCTTCTTGGAAAGCTTTTTTGGCACCAGGGTGCATCATATTTAAATCAAATCCTTTAAGAAGGTCTTTTTTAGTTAAATTTTTGTAAGCAGGATGCATTCTTTTGAATTTATCGAAGTTATCAAGAATTGCTTTTGTAAGATAATATACTGTTTTATCATCCATTTTATCACTTGTAACTAAAATTGCTTTAACCCCGTATGTCTTTGTTGGATGATTTACGCCTTTATACATTCCGGCAGGAATTGTACCCCATGCGTAGTAAGGTTTTTCTTTTACAAGTTTTTGAGCCGCAGGCACATTATCAAGTGAGATTAAGTCAATATCAACAGAATTTGCCGCATCTTTAATATTAGCTGTCGGATGTCCTACCATATAAAAATATCCTTCGATTTTTTTATCTTTTAAAGCATTCGGACACTCAGCCGCTTTGAGTTGCTCTACTTTTATATCGTTAAGAGTCATTTTTTTACAATAATCAAACAAAGTTTTAACAGCAGCTTCGTTACCGCTTCCAGGGTTTCCGATATTAATTCTATGCCCTTTTAAATCAAAGAAATTTTTTATTCCGCTGTCTTTTCTTACAACAAGAGTTAATAATTCCGGATGAATTGACATAACAACTCTTAAACCTTTAAACGGCTTTCCTTTAAATTTACCTTCACCGTTATATGCTTGATAAACAACGTCAGACTGTGCAATACCAAAATCAAGTTCGCCTTTTTTGATTGCATTAATGTTATATACGCTTCCTCCTGTAGATTCAACAGTACATTTAATACCCGTTTGTCTTTTCATTTTATTCATAATTCTACAAATCGCCCCGCCTGTCGGATAATATACACCTGTAACACCGCCGGTACCAATTGTAATATATTCATACGCAAACGCACTAGTTGCTAAAACGGCTGCTGAAACTGCGCTAATTACTAATTTTTTCATATTTTCTCCTTTTTTTGATATTTTCATACATTATAACAAAATTTTGGAAAATATTAAAAAATTTTTAATTTATAAGTAAATTTTATAAGGAAAAAGAAAAGAAAGGATTATTGATGGTAATTCGGAGCTTCTTTTGTAATTGTTACGTCATGAACGTGAGATTCTTTAAGTCCGGCAGAAGTAATTTCAACAAATTCCGCTCTTTCCTGGAACGTTGGAATATCTTTTGCCCCAACATATCCCATGCTTG
>NZ_JBMXVQ010000080.1:0-6229 GCF_053999135.1 Caminibacter sp. | reverse complement strand
TCTATATATTTTTTACAAAACATTACTCTTTCCTTTCAAGGGCTTTTACTTTTATTTTATTGGAAGTATCCTGTATAAAGAAAATATCGTCTTTTTTTATCTTATTTAAAGATATTCTTTTACCGTTTTTAACAACTTCGGCAAAACCGTATTTTTCTCTTTTTTTGGGATTTAGAGATTTAAAAGCTTCTAATAGATTTTTTATACCCATTTCCTTATAATCAATAATTTCTTTTAATTTGTTATTATATCTTTTATTTAAGGTTTTTATTTCTTCTTCGAATCTTTCTATTCTGTTTTTAGGGGAAGAAATTTCAAAAGAGGCTTTTAATTTTTCTATTTTATGTTCTTTATTTAAAATAACCCTGTTAAAAGAAAACTGAAATTTTTCTTTTAACACATAAATTTCCCTTAACCTCTCATCCAGCTTTTTAGAAATTGAATTTGCTTCGTATATCTCTTTAAGATGTAAAAGAGTCCTTTCTTTTTTTTGCAAAATATAAGAAACTTTCATTTTAAAGGTATTTATCATATCGTCAATTGTCAACAACATCTCATTTTTATCGGGAAGGGCAATTTCTATAGCATTACTAGGAGTCGCAGCCCTTTTATCCGCCACAAAATCGCTTATCAAATAATCAATTTCATGACCTACGGCAGAAATTATTGGTGTCTTAGCCTCAAATATAGCGTCAGCTACCACCCTCTCGTTAAAAGCCCATAAATCCTCTTTGCTTCCTCCCCCTCTTCCCACAATAATTAAATCAAACCCTTTTCCGTCATCAAACCGGTATTCGTCAGCTTTTTTTATATTTTTCGCTATATCTTCCGCCGCGCCATCTCCTTGTACCAGCGTATTAAAAAGATAAAATTCGCTCAAAAGCCATCTTTTTTTGGCAATTCTGAGCATATCCTGCAAAGCCGCGGCAGTTGAAGAAGTAATAATTGCTATTCTTTTTGGAAATTTCGGGAGAGGCTTTTTTTTATCTTCATCAAAATACCCAAGAGCCTTTAATTCTTCTTTAAGTCTCTCAAAAGCAAGTTGCAAAGCCCCTACCCCTACGGGTTCTATTTCCTGGGCTATAATTTTATACTCACCTCTTGGAACATACAAATTAACGGCCCCGTAAACATAAACATTATCTCCTTCCTTTAATCTGAATTTCATACGTGAAAGATTGCTTCTCCACATAGCGCAGTTGATAGAAGATTTTTCGTCTTTTAAAGTAAAATAAAGATGACCGGAAGAATGATAAACCACTTTACTTACTTCTCCCTGAACCAACACTATTTCAAAATGAGATTCAAGAATGGATTTTATCTGATTGTTTAACTGAGTTACCGTTATCGCTTTCAATTATTTTCCTTTTTATCCTAGGAGACATTTTTACTAAAATATCATATGTTATCGTATCGAAATTTTTTACAAATTCCTTTATATCATCAAATACCACTATTTTTTTAAACTCTCCTTTAACAATCATATAATCCATAGAAATTTTTCCAAGAGCTTCTGTGTCTTTTAATTTACACCCGTTTGTAAAATAAGGAATACCATCGGCGTAACCTACGTCTATTGTAGATATTTTAATTTTCTTTTCACTCATAAACGTCTTATTATATCCGCAGCCTTCCTTCGCGTCGAGTTCTCTTACGCTGACTACGTCTGCTTCTAAACTCATAACAGGCTCATACCCATCTATTCCTCCGTAAATTGCAATTCCCGGACGCACAAAATCTAACGTATCAGGCAGTTTAGATAAGGCAGCGGAATTGGCTATATGAAAATACGGACATTTTATATTATATTTTTTGCAAAATTTTTCTATTTTTTCTTTAATTTTTAAAAATTTATCATATTGTATAAACGTATCGCAACCAAATTCATCCGCACAGCAAAAATGAGAAAAAACGCCTCTAAGTTCAAACTTTCTTTGCCTTATAATTTCAAGCGTTTCATCCAACTCCTCTTCTAAAATCCCGTTTCTTCTAAATCCCGTATCAATTTTTAAATGAATATAGGGGTGTCTGTTTTTTTTTAGCTGAGAAAGGGAGTTTATAGCATAAGAAAAATTTATGGCATTTCTGTTTGTAGGAGGGTTAAAAATTAAAATTTCTTCAAATTCCCTAACCAGATTAGCTTCATCTATATTTCTCACACAAACTTTTCTTATGCCATACTCTCTTAAAAGTTTAGAAATACTAAATATACCATGACCGTATGCATTATCTTTTATAACCGCTAATATATTGGGATTTATTTTGGAAATTTTATCGAGGTTTGAGAAAAGATTTTGTTTATTTAAATAGATAGTAGCCACAAGGGATTACCCTTTAAGTGGCTTAATAAGATCAAAAGGATTTTCAATAACTCTTTTTCTATCTACAACGTAAGGAATAAGAGCCACTTGTCTTGCTCTTTTAATTGCTTTTTGAACCATATCCTGATGTTTTTTACAAGTACCGGTTAATCTTCTTGGCATAATTTTATATCTCTCAGATAGTGAGTATTTAATTAAATCTAAATCTTTATATCCGATGTAATCAACTTTCATTTCGCAATATTTACATCTTTTTTTTCCGTATTTTTTCTTTGGATCAGCTGCCATATTTTATCCTTTAAAATGGTATTTCATCTTCATCGATATCGATTGAAGGCACATTGTTATTTTGTTGTGTCGGTTGTTGCATCTGAGGCTTAGGAGCCGGCTGAGAAGGGTTTGTATATCCACCGGCATTATATCCGCTCTCTCCCACGCTGGACTTTGAATCCATAAACTGAACTTTTTCAGCTACCACAGAATGTTTTGAGCGTTTTTGTCCGCTTTGGTCAACCCACTGGTCGAATACAAGTCTCCCTTCTATTAAAACTCTTCTTCCCTTTGCCAGATATTGATTGGCAATTTCAGCACTTCTGCCAAAAACAGTAATATCTATAAACATTACCTCTTGCTTATTCTCACCGGTTAAATTGTCTTTATATGTTCTGTTTGTCGCAAGTCCGAACTTAGCAATAGCAGTCCCGTTTGGAGTGTATCTAAGCTCCACGTCGCGGGTTAAATTACCGATGAGAATAACTTTGTTAAACATTTTTCGCCATCTCTTCCCAGCGTTTAATATCTCTTTTGGTTTCGTATTTAACTGTCATAAATCTAAGTACATCTTCGTTATATCTAAGTTGTCTTTCAAGTTCAAGTACAGCCTCGGCTGGCGCTTTATAATAAACTATATAATAATGTCCTCTTTCAAACTTTTGAATAGGATAAGCCAATTCTCTAACACCTATATTATCTACCGCTACCACTTCACCTTTAAAATCAGTAATGATTTTTTTAACATTTTCGATAATAGCCGCTTTTTCTTCATCTGTAAGAGTCGGCTTTACGATAATCATCGTTTCGTAATGTCTTAAGCTCATTAAATCTCCTTTTGGCTTTTTAGCCCCAGTGTCCATTTGCTTGGAGCAAGGAGGCGTTTTTTAAATTTTGAGGCGATATTATACTATAATTTATTTTTTTTTACAAATTATACCAATCCCCAAAACAAATAAAACATCTATTTTTAATGGAAAAACAGGAAAAAGGAATGGTGCACAAACTTTAAAATTGGGATTGGTATAATCATATATTTTTTCAAATTGGCAAAAGAAGAAAAAGAGTTATTTTTCTTTTGCCAACGCTTTTAAGGCTTTTTTCATAACTTCTTGATGGTCTTTATTAGTTAATATACCAGGATGTTTATTAACTTTTTGCCATAGAGTTTTTATTCTCATTTGAGAGTGGCATCCAAGACAAGTTCCTGTTTTTTCCATTTTATCTCTAATCTCTTTATCAAGAGGTCTTGAATCAGGCCAGTGAGAGCCGACCAATTGAAGTTGTTTGCCATTTCTATCAACAACTTTAGTCCAATCATAATTCATTCCAGGAATTGCAGCTATTTGAGTTGTTGCATTTTTTACTGCAATATTTCCATCTTTATCTTTTATATCAAAAACTAAATTTTGATTTTGGTGATTTAAAAAAGCTCCATCATTAGTTCCATATCCAAGAGTTTTCGGATTTGTATGACAGCTCTCGCAACTTCTTGCCTCCTTTTGAACTGTATGCGGTTGAGCAGGTGCTATATCAGTTGCTGCAACGATATTTCCATTATCTTTTACTTTTGTTTGAACGTTAAGAGTAACTGTCTTACCATCTGGTCCAATTATTGTATATGTTACTTGACACCCAGGAATAATCGGTGAAATCATTCCTTCTCCATTAATTCCTAAGATTGGATCTTCCCAGCGTAGATAACTCCTTGTCTCTTTAGCTTTTCCTTGAAGTTTTTTATATTTTTTTATACTCTCCCAAGTCAATCCATTTTTTAACGGTAGAGCACTTGCAAGCCAGTCAGTCTTTTTATCTCTCATATCTACTTTTACATGACAACCATAACATTGAGGTGCCCAGGTAGCATGACAAGAATAACACTCCATTTTTTTCATATGAGACGCAACATCCACCATTGCCACCCTTGCTTTTGCATTAAAATTAGGTGCTAAATTTTTAAGTACTGGAACTTTTAAATCTTTTCCGTTTGCCAAATGGACAATTACATCATTTCCTCGTTTAATTACATTTCCAAAAGGATTTCCCCTAGCTGTTAATATATAACCGTCTTCAGGATTATAAACAGTCCCATATTTCATCCAATTTGGTAATTTTTTAGTAACACCTCTTGCTTTTTTATAACCTTTATTAAAACTTTTCTCTCCAGCTCCTATTGGTAATTCCCAAGGATATTTATTAGGAGTTCCATGACAATCTTGACACTCAATTTCAACTTGCGCTAATGTCGTGCCGTGAATATTCCCATCTCCATGCATGTCGATAGAAGTATGACAGTCTTGACAAGTCATTCCGGCCTTATAATGAACATCAGCAGCTATATGCAAATACCTTTTTCCATGAAGTTTAGGCTGAGATTTGCCTCCTTCTTGAAATGGCGACATATATGCGGATTCCATAAGGCCTGTATACGATACACCAATTCTCTTTCCTCTATTATGACAAGAATTACATGTTTCAACATCAATTCCGCTATAAGTTTTTCCTGTTGAAGGAATATACACTTTACTCTTTCTGCTTCCTTGCATTGTATGGACCAGCAACTTACCTTTAACTTTTTTGCTGATTGTAGGATCATTCCCCTCATAAATGCCTTCATTTGAATACGGAATATGACATGCACTACACCCCATTCCTCTATAATCGCCTCTGCCTTGTCTTCCTTTTACGCCAACATGACATCTTAAACAGTCACTTCTTGTATATGCAATTGCCGCTAGTTTTATTAACTCTTCTTTTGATTTACCTTTAACATCATCAATATCTTTTGCTGCTTCTGGAAGGGCTTTTAACTTTTTAACGAAATTGTCCGGATATTTTTTAGTCAGATATTTCATATATTCTTTATAAGTGCAAGTACCCCAAGCAGGTGTAAATCCATCATCATCTTTTACATCAAAGTTTCCATACATCGCTTTTCTCTCTTTTTGCACCCCAAAAGCGATTAAATTTCCTTGAATTTTTCCAGCTTCCGTTGTCATTAACGATTTTTCCAAGTTCTTAACCGTATCCATATGACACATTCCACAAGTATTTTTTACTACATACCTGCTACCAGGGTCAGGCGCGAACACTTTTAAACCACCAGGATGATTTTTGGGAGGAACATGAGCCTCTTTTGCAGTAGTTGCTTTTGGATTTCCACCATGACAAAACACGCAATTGTTCTTATCTCCCATGCTTTTAGATAAAGCAGCAATTTGCTTCATCATAGGAGAATTTGGGTCTTTAATATTTTCAATACCTTTATGACAACTTAAACAATCAGCCAGAGAATAAACTGCCATAAGAGAAATAAGCAAAGCCTTTTTCATTTTTTCTCCTTTAAAAATAGTTAAAATTATGTTATACCAATCCTCGAAATAGATCTTACACATTTAAGCATTTATTCCAACCTTCTATAATCCATTCATACCCACAAAGCTGTTTTATGCTTTCTTTATTTTTCATATAATTTGTTAAAGCTTCATCAATCAGTTTTTCTTGCTCTTCGATATTTTCAAATATTCTATTAGCAGTAACTTTTCTCATTTCTTGAAAAAATCTCTCAGTTGGATTTAATTCAGGAGAATATGGTGGTAAAAATATTATTGTTAAATCATTATCTTCTAATTTCTTAC
>NZ_JBMXVQ010000079.1:0-5206 GCF_053999135.1 Caminibacter sp. | reverse complement strand
TCTCCTTTTTTTACCTCATCACCCTCTTTTACGTAGATTTTTTCAATTTTCCCGGGAAGGTTAAAGCTCAGATATGTTAAAGAATCCGATTTTACAAAAACGGCGTTGCTTGTTGCATAGTTTTTGGTAAATACAATATATTTATAAAGTCCAAAAGCACTTACAACAAGCAGTAATATCAACAATACAAAAGCAATCCTCTTTTTCACAAAACACCTTTATTTTTGACAAATTGTAACAAAAGAAGATTGATATGTCAATTAAGAATAGGGAAATTATATTAATGCCCCACAAAAGAGATTATTTTTTAAGTTTGTAAATTTTAACAAACGGATTTATGATTACCGGTTCGAAGAAACTTTTATCATAATTTTCAAAGAAAAACATCTGCACATACGTGACGTTTAATTTATCTTTGCTTAAAATCAAAACTTTATTTAAAGGCTTATACCATACTATCACTATATTGGATTTGGGATTAAAAGGCTGTTTGATTACCCTATATTTGCCTCTTCTGTCATACAGCCCCACATACAATGCATTTAAAGGCACCAGTTTATTACCCTAGTACATCCGACATTTCGCACCTAAGAAATTTATTTTTTTATAAAATTTCTGTTTAATTTTTGTAAAAAACACAATTTTAACCACAATTTTTTGATAAATTTAGCAACATTTCAATAAGGAAGTGAGGTTTTAACCTCATTGGCGGGACTGAAGTCACACTTCCAAATCAATGTAACCTTTTTATTGTTGGAATAAATTCTCAAAAAAACACCATAAATTCGGCGTTTGAAAAATAAAAAAATTGGTGCGCAATGTCGGGTGCATGTTTCCTTTCATACCCATCCAAAGCCCGTTTGCAAATTTCAGCCCCTCTTTTCCAGCCCCTACCACTCTTGTAGCCACGATAAAAGACTGATGTACCTTTCCGGTTTTCAAATCAATACTGCTGAATATCGCAACAGTAGGATAAATATCCGCCATTCTGTAAGGAAAGTAAAAATATATATCCCTTGTTTTGTGAGGAAGTTTAAAATCCAGATTATCAAGGGCGTTTAGAAAATCATTCGGGTCTTTATATCCGTATTTTTCCATCATATCAGGTATAAAACCTTTGGTCTCAAAAGTTTTATTCAGTTCTCTTGCCACTTTTATCTTATCTGTATATTCCACATCAAGTCTGGCAATATTAGCAGCAGCCGTTTGATTGTGAGTCAGGGCGAAACTTACCGGAAAATTAACTTCCCCGCTGTGTTCCCCTCCGTCAGCAAGAACTTTTTCAACCTCTAACCCCTTTGACTCCTTTTTAGCTAACGGGTGAATTGAGAAATATTTGAGCCGCAGGATCAAATACTTTTCTCCAATAATTTGTTATGCTTTGTTAATACATAAAAACACTTTTAATTTTTTTCATTGTATCTTGAAACTTTCTCTTAAACGACCACCCTTCTCTGTATGAATTATAGAGTTTTGATTTATTATAATCCGTTGGTGAGGCAAAAGCATGAGAACCTAGTTCAAATTTTAAAGCTAATTCAGCTTTTTCGAAATATTGATAATACTTATTCGAAAAATTATAATCATTTATTTCTTCTAGAGTTATTTTCTTACTTTTAAGATCGACCAAAAGTTGATAAATAAAAGTGCGAAGATTATAAAATGCCGTAACCGTGCTTGAACTAAAAAAAATACCATATTTTGAATCAAGCTCATCAAGTTTATTTCTAAAATCTTCAATATCAATTAAAGTTAAAGTTCCTTGTTTTTTTATAAACGAACTAATTAATTCATATAAAATAGGATAAACTTTTATTTTTTCTTTATAAAGTTTATTTCCAAAAGTACTATATATATTTTTAAGCTTAATATTAATATATAGTTGAGCTACAATAATTGACACTAGAGAACTTATATATAATGCTAAAATTTTATAAAAATCTAAATTCTCACTTAAAAAGTTTTTCATTTTTCCTCCTCTTTTTAAGAAATTCTATCAAAAGGTTGTTGATGTGTCAATAAGAAGCCGGCGTGTATTCTCTTACAATCTCTTTTAGTTTTTTAATTATTTCTTCTTTTCGTAGTAATTTTGAAAGTTTATCAATTTTTTGATTTAATTTTTTTACATCCATTTTAGCAGGTTTGGCTACAAAAATAGATTCATATCTTGTTTCTTTTTCAGCCTCGTTTATTAAAAGCTCTTCATAAAGTTTTTCACCGGGTCTTAGTCCGGCATAGATAATATTATTTTCATCTTTTCCGTACAGTTTTAGCATTTTTTTAGCCAAATCGACTATTTTTACAGGTTTTCCCATATCAAGAATAAAAATTTCCCCGTTTTTAGCCAGACTTCCGGCCTGCAAAACAAGCTGACAGGCTTCGGGTATAAGCATAAAATACCTGGTAATTTCAGGATGGGTTACACTCAGGGGTTTTCCTTCTTCTATAAGTTTTTTAAATTTCGGCACTACGCTCCCGCTGCTTCCAAGAACGTTTCCAAATCTCACAGCCGCTATTTTTGTATTTTTACTCTCAATATTCTGGGCATAAAGCTCACATACCCTTTTTGTAGCACCCATTACGTTTGTAGGACGGACAGCTTTATCCGTTGAAATTAAAATAAAATTTTCAGCTTTATTTTCAATAGAAAGGTCTATTACGTTTTTCGTACCTATTATATTATTAATAACGGCGCTTCTTGGATTTTCTTCACATAAAGGAACATGTTTGTAAGCGGCGGCATGAATAACAATTTCGGGTTTTTCCTTTTCGAAGACTCTTTTTATTTCCTCATATTTAGTAACATCTATAAGATAAGGTTTTCTTTTTATATTCAGCTCTTCGTTAATAGAATAAAGATTATATTCGCTGTTTTCTATTAATATAAGTTCTTTTGCCCCGTATTTCTCACAGATTCTGCAAATTTCGCTTCCTATACTGCCTCCGGCCCCGGTAACCATAATTTTTTTATCTTTTACAAATTTTTTAATAGCTTCCTTATCCAAATCTTTCGGTTTTCTGGCAAGTAAATCCTCAATTGATATATCTTTTATTTTTTTTTCAAAAGGACTGTATATTTTTATATCGGATATTTCTTTATTCTTAAGAAAATCCACAAGTCTGTTAAGTTCTTCCTGGGGCAGTTCTTTTGTAATAATAGCGGTATCTGTTTTTTCTATTTCACTTAAAGGCAAAACTTTATAACCGTAAATATAACTTCCCACAAGATTTCCATCATCATAAACCGCTTTTATCTCATAAGGAATATTCTGTTTCAAAAGAGAAAGGGTTTTTTCATTCGCTCCTACAATAACGGCTTCGTTAACATTTTTTACATGTTTTATAACAAGACGCTTGGAAATACGAAAAAAACCAATAAAAAGAAGGCTCAAAAAATAATCCATTATTATCGCGCTTCTTGGCATAGGAATAAAAAGATCTTTAAAAAGATAAAAAACAATAAAAAAAGAGAGATAAGCAAGGGTGGTTGCCAAAATCAGGCGCTTAAGCTCGGGCAGGGAAAAAAACCTCCAGCTGACGAAATAGAGTTTGAAAACAAAATAAAAAAACAGTTTAAATACGATTATTAAAGGAAAAACCTTAAAAAAACTATCTATATATTCTTTAGGAATAACAAAATTAAATCTTAAAAGATAAGCCAGATAAAGAGTAAAAAAGGATATTACAACATCTCCGAGTAAAAAAAACAGAGCCCTTTTAAAGTTGGTTGGCCTAAGAATTCCTGAGAATCTCACAAACTCTCCTTACATCTTCATCATTCATAACCGTCCCGCTTGGCAGACAAAGCCCCCTGCTGAAATATTCTTCACTTTTACCGTTAATATACGCTTTTGCATTTTTAAAAAGCGGCTGAGTATGCATCGGTTTCCAAAGGGGACGGCTTTCTATCTTATTATCTTTTAATTTTTTTATGACTTCAAACGGGTCTAAATCTTTAAAAGTAAGGGTTGTCAGCCACCTTGTGCCAAAGGTATTAGGAAGTTCTGGCATAAAATCAGCTATTTCACTAAGCTCACTTTTATAAATCTCAAAAATTTCCCTTTTTCTTTTAATCCTCTCATCAATAACTTCCATCTGCCCAACCCCAATAGCCGCTAAAATATTACTCATCCTGTAATTAAATCCAACTTCTTTATGCACATATTCAATAAACCCCTCCTCTTTTGCCTGTGTTGAGAGATGGCGGGCTTTTTTTATCAATGCTTCATTATCACTTACCATCACTCCGCCAGATGAAGTTGTCAAAAGCTTATTTCCGTTAAAACTATAAACTCCAATCTCACCAAAAGTCCCGGCAAAACGCACTGAAAAATCATCCGATTTTTCAGCGGAATTATTCATTTTCCATTTTCCATTTTCCATTTTCCATTGATAAGCTCCCAGCGCCTCCGCCGCATCTTCAATTAAGATAGCTTTATATTTATCAGCCAAAAATTTAATATTTTCAATATCAGCCATCTGTCCGTAAATATGAACGGCTATGATTGCTTTTGGTTTTTCTTTTTTTAAGGCATCTTCAAGTAAATTCAAATCCATATGCCAAAATTCATCACTGTCTATAAAAACCGGCTCATTTTTCTCATACAAAATCGGATTAACAGAGCCTATAAAAGTAAAGGTTGGTACTATTACTTTTGAATTGCTAACTCCTAAAACCCTAAGAGCTAAATGCAGTCCGCTTGTAGCATTACATAAAGCCAAAGCGGATTTTGCCTTTACATAATTTTTTACCTTCTCTTCAAATCTGTCAATAAACTCCCCAACAGGGGCAATATAATTACTCTCAAACGCTTCTTTTACGTATTCCAGTTCCTTACCGGACATATGAGGAGGGGAGAGGTAAATCATCTTATCCCTTTACAGTTTTTATAATATATTCAATATCTTTTTTTAAAGACCAGTTTTTAATATATTCTTTGTTGATTTTAACCTTATCAGGCCATATCACTTCATTATTATATTTAACAGGATCATCCACTTCAGCCAAAATTTGTTCTTCGTTTTTATATTTAAGAGTTGCCGGTCCGGTAATTCCGGGTTTAACTGATAAAATTATCCTATCTTCCCCTTTAAGTTTATCTGCGTATCCCGGAACGTCGGGTCTAGGCCCCACAAAAGACATATCGCCTTTTAAAACATTTATCAGCTGAGGCAATTCGTCTATCTTATATTTTCTAAAAAACCT
>NZ_JBMXVQ010000078.1:0-16998 GCF_053999135.1 Caminibacter sp. | reverse complement strand
AAACGGAACGGGAAGAAACATCCATCAAAGACCTCTGAATGAAGCTATTAAAATGGCAAATGCAATATATGCGATAACTTCGGAAAATAAAAGCCTTGAAGAAGCGGTAAAAATTTTGAAAAGTTAAGGGATTTTAAAGTTTAAATGAGTTATAATTGATTAGTCTTATAAAAGGAGAAATTATGAGTGCATTTGTTAAATGGTTTAAAGAAATCGGAATTAAAGATGTAGAGGAAGTTGGAGGTAAAAACGCAAGTTTGGGGGAAATGTATAATCATTTAACACCCCTTGGGGTAAACGTTCCAAACGGATTTGCCGTAACGGCTACGGCTTATAAACACTATCTTGATGTTAATAATTTATGGGAGCCTCTAAAGAAACTTTTTGAAAATTTTAATCCTGAAGATATAGACGAATTAAGAGCTGTCGGAAAAGCGGCAAGAAAAATGATAATGGATGCCGAAATTCCGGATGATTTAAAAGAAGAAATCCTAAAAGGATACGAAAAACTTAAAGAAGAATACGGCAAAGATGTAAGCCTTGCGGTTAGAAGTTCGGCTACTGCGGAAGACTCTCCAACCGCTTCGTTTGCCGGACAAAATGAAACATATTTAAACATTAAAGGTGAAAAAAATCTTTTGTGGGCGTATAAAATGTGTATCGCCAGTAATTTTACCGACAGAAGTATAAGTTACAAATATACCCACGGTTTTGACCCTCTAAAAGTTTATCTTTCCGTTACGGTTATGAAAATGGTTAGAAGTGATAAAGGAAGCAGCGGGGTTATGTTTAGTATCGATACCGAAACAGGTTTTAGAGACGTTGTATTTATAAACGCCGCATGGGGGCTTGGGGAAAATGTTGTTCAGGGGACAATTGACCCGGATGCTTTTTATGTTCATAAACCGACTTTCAAAAAAGGGAAAAAAGCCGTTTTAAAAAGAAAACTGGGCAGCAAAGAAATGATGATGGTATTTAGTGAAACTCTTGAGAGAGCAAATCTTGCCGAACAGTTTACTAAAAATATTAAAACGCCTATTGAAAAAAAAATGAAATTTGCTATAACAGATGATGAAATACTTAAACTTGCCGACTGGGCTATAAAAATTGAAGAACATTATACAAACGTAAGAGGAGTTTATACTCCAATGGATATGGAATGGGCAAAAGACGGAATAGACGGAAAACTTTACATGGTCCAGGCAAGACCCGAAACAGTCCATTCACAGGAAAAAATCAATGAATTTGAAATCTACAGACTTCTTGAAAAAGGAAAAGTCTTAGTAACGGGAAATGCGGTTGGAGAAAAAATAGGTGCCGGAAAGGTTAAAATATTAAAATCAATGGCTGAAGCGGATAAATTTAATGAGGGCGACGTATTGGTAGCCCATACGACAAGTCCTGATTGGGAACCTGTTATGAAAAAAGCAAGCGCAATTGTAACGGAAACGGGAGGCAGGACCTGCCATGCGGCAATTGTAAGTAGAGAGCTTGGAAAACCGGCGGTCGTGGGGGCAAAAGACGCCACTAAAATACTTAAAGAAAACCAAGAAGTAACCGTCAGCTGTGCCGAGGGGGAAATCGGAAAGGTATATGAGGGTATTTTAAAATATGAAGTTCAAAAAGTTGATATTTCTAAACTTCCGCGCCCTAAAACAAAAATTATGATGAACCTTGGAAACCCTGAGCTTGCTTTTTCTCTGGCAAAACTGCCGGTTGATGGAATAGGTCTTGCAAGAATGGAATTTATTATCAACAACTACATAAAAGCCCATCCAATGGCTATAAAACATCCTGAAATGCTGAGTGAAACAGAAAAAGCGCTTATAGATGAGCTTGCTTTTCCATTTGACGGAGATGCAGAGGATTTTTTTGTAAAAACCCTAAGTGAAGGGGTTGCCACAATTGCCAGCAGCGTATATCCAAAAAAATGTATTGTAAGAATGAGCGATTTTAAATCAAACGAATATGCAAATCTACTTGGTGGAAGACACTTTGAGCCTATTGAAGACAATCCGATGATAGGATTTAGAGGAGCGGCAAGATATACCCATCCAAACTATAAAGAAGGGTTTGAGCTTGAATGTAAAGCCATGAAAAGAGCAATAGAAGAGATGGGATTTGACAATATTGTCTTGATGATTCCGTTTTGCAGAAGAATTGATGAGGCAAAAAGAGTAAAAGAGGCGTTAAAACAAAACGGGCTTGGAGATGTTGAAGTTTATATGATGTGTGAAATTCCAAGCAATGTCATTTTAATTGATGAGTTTTTAGAAATTTATGACGGAATAAGCATCGGTACAAACGATTTAACCCAATTGACTCTCGGAGTTGACAGGGATTCCCAAATAGTCGCGTTTGATTATGACGAAAGGGACGAAGCGGTCAAAAGAATGGTAAAAATGGCTGTAGAAGGGGCAAAACGACACAACAAATACAACGGTCTTTGCGGACAGGCTCCAAGCGATTATCCGGATTTTGCAGAGTTTCTCGTAAAAATAGGAATTGAAAGTATGAGTTTAAATCCTGATAGTGTTTTAAGAATCATTAAAGACATAGCTGAAATGGAGAGTAAAGATGAAAGTAAATAATCAGGCATACGAACAAAGTTTCGGGGCTGCAAAAATAGTAACAGGCTCAGCCCACCTGCTTGACAGCACAAAAAGCAAAATTTTAATAGACTGCGGTATGTTTCAGGGGGTAAATGAACATTTAAACTACGAACCTTTAGGATTTAACCCAAAAGAAATTGAAGCACTTATCTTAACACACGGTCATTTAGACCATGTAGGAAGAATTCCCCTTTTGTATAAATACGGATTTAAAGGAAAAGTTTTCGCTCATCCGGCAACTTTTGACATAGCTAAGGTTGTCTTAATGGACAGTGCAAAACTTCAAGAAGAAGATTATCAGACAAGATATAAAAAAGCCCAAAGAAGAGGAAAAGAAAAATTTGTTACAAAACCTCTTTATACACGCGATGATGTCAAAAAGATATTTAAAAAAATGAAAAAAATTGAAATAGAATACAATAAAAAAGTAAACATAACAAAAGACATTAGAGCCGTCTTTAAAGATGCGGGACATATTTTAGGAAGCGCATTTGTAGAAATTGAATTTGAAAATTTCGGAATAAAAAAACATGTGGTATTCAGCGGAGATTTAGGCAATAAAGACAACGAAATTTTACCGCCTCCTAAAAAACCTTCCGTTGCCGACGCGCTTTTTATAGAATCCACTTATGGAGACAGAAACCATAAAAGTTTTGAAGAAAGCAAGCTTGAATTTAAAAAAGCGATAATTGAAACGCTCCTTAGCGGAGGTAATGTAATAATTCCTACTTTTGCCATAGAAAGGGCACAGCAGCTGTTATGTCTGCTTAAAGAGATGAGTGAAGAAAAATCACTCCCAAAAGAAGCAAAAGTATTTCTTGATTCTCCAATGGCAAATAAAGTAACGGCAATTTATAAAAAATGGTATAAACTTTTAAGTAAAAAATGCCAAAAATTCAAAAAACATCCTTTTGAATTTCCACAGTTAAAACTAATAAAAGACGTCGAAGAATCTAAAAAAATAAATGACATTCACAGAAATGCCGTAATAATAGCCGGAAGCGGAATGTGCACGGGAGGCAGAATTCTTCATCATCTCAAACACAGAATATGGAATCCTAAAAATTCTATTCTTTTTGTAGGATATCAGGCAAAAGGGACGCTCGGAAGAGAAATTATAGATGGAGCTAAATTTATAAAAATTTTTCATGAAGAAATTATCGTTAGGGCTAAAATATATACAATTAACGGATTTTCCGCTCACGCGGACCAAAAAGAACTTCTTGAATGGATGAGCGAATTTGACAGGCTTGATAGAATATTTTTAATTCACGGAGAATATGATAAGCAACTCGTTTTTAAATCTGTCATAAAAAATTTTCTTAACAAAAAAGCGCATATAGTGGACATGGGAGAAAAAATTTATTTATAAAATAAGAAGGGTTTTTCACCCTTCCCAAATGTCATCCGCAAAATCATGAATATTATTCATAATTTTAGGAAACGTATCGAAATAAACTTTTTTTGCTTTTTCTAAATCAACTTCAACATCGTTAATTTTTATTTTATTCCCACCTACTTTACCTATTTTTTCAAAGTAAATTCCTTCATTTTTACATAATTCTTCAAATGCTTTTTCATTTTCGGGTTTAATTTCAACAAAAGCACGGCTTAGAGACTCTGCGAAAATATCTTCGGGATTTTGCACGTTTATATTCAAATCAAGTCCCTTATCGCTAACACATGCCCATTTATAAGCCGCTATTGCAGCTCCTCCTGTACTTATATCCTTAGCACTTTCAATCAAATCATTTTGAAGAACCCTCCAAAGTTTGGCTTCTTTTTCAAAATCAACTTCAGGATGAACTCCCGCTACTTTTCCACCAAATACCTTAAGATATAAACTTCCGCCAAATTCAGGTTTTGTTTCCCCTAAAATATAAACGGTATTTCCTTCACTCTTAAGTTCGCCGCTTCTATAGCCATCACTCGCTCCGACCATCGCAATTTCAGGAGTAGGATAAACGCCTTCACCTTCATTTTCATTATATAAGGAAACGTTACCGCTGACTACCGGAGTATTAAGCTCCCGACATGCATCTTTAATACCTTCACAAGCTTCTTTAAATTGCCACATAATCTCAGGATTTTCTGGATTACCGAAATTTAAACAGTCCGTAATAGCTAGAGGTTTTATTTTTTTAACGGCAATATTTCTCCCCGCTTCCATTACAGCGGCAGCCGCACCTTTTTTAGGGTCGATATAACAAAATCTAGCGTTACAATCGGCACTCATACCAAGAAATCTTCCGTTTTCTTTTACCCTAATTACACTTCCGTCAACTCTTTTTGTATCAACGGTGTTTGTCTGCACCATAGAATCATACTGTTCATAAATCCATGCCTTATCCACTACTTCGCTCTCGCTCATAAGTTTTTCAAATGCTTTTTGCGGCTCGATTTTCGGAATTTCTACGTTTTTAATATTTTTTAAATATTCCGGCTCTTTTACAGGGCGGCAAAGTTCCGGCGCTTCTTCTGTAATAGGCGCTACAGGAATATCGGCAACTTTTTCTCCATGCCAGAAAAGCTCAACTTTTCCCGTATCTGTAACTTCTCCGATTACTTCGGCATCAAGGTCGTATTTTTTAAATATTTCTATAATTTTATCTTCATATCCTTTTTTCGCACAGATAAGCATTCTCTCTTGAGATTCGCTAAGCATTAATTCATAAGGGTTCATACCCTCTTCTCTCATAGGCACTTTATCAAGATACATTTTAAGCCCACTACCCGATTTACTTGCCATTTCAAAACTGCTTGAAGTAAGTCCTGCCGCTCCCATATCCTGAATACCTACGATATAATCCGTTTTAAAAAGCTCTAAGCATGCTTCCATTAAAAGTTTTTCAGTAAAAGGGTCACCCACCTGAACGGTCGGTCTTTGGTCTTCATCTCCTTCTTTAAAACTGTCACTACTCATAACGGCCCCGCCAAGTCCGTCGCGTCCTGTTTTAGACCCTACATAAATCACTGGATTTCCTACACCTTCTGCTTTTGCGTAAAAAATCTCATCTTGTTTCGCAAGTCCTAAAGCAAATGCGTTTACTAAAATATTTCCTTTATAACTGTCTTCAAATGCCGTCTCTCCCCCGATTGTAGGGACTCCAACACAGTTTCCATATCCGGCAATCCCGGCAACTACCCCGCTTAAGAGGTGTCTATGAAGTTTTGCTATATCGTCATTTCCTTTAATATGAGCAAATCTGATGGCGTTAAGGTTCGCAACAGGTCTTGCTCCCATGGTAAATACGTCTCTTAAAATTCCCCCAACTCCCGTCGCAGCACCCTGATAAGGTTCGATAAAACTCGGATGGTTGTGAGATTCCATTTTAAATACAGCAGCCATTCCATCACCGATATCAATAACTCCGGCATTTTCTCCCGGACCTTGAATAACCCAAGGCGCTTCAGTCGGGAAACCTTTTAAATAACATTTACTTGATTTATAAGAACAGTGCTCACTCCACATAGCACTGAAAATTCCAAGTTCTACAAGATTTGGTTCTCTTCCTAAAATTTTTACTATATGTTCATAATCTTCTTTAGTTAATTTATGACGCGCAAGAATTTCATCAAGCTGAGATTTATCTATTTCCATATATCCCATATCAAACCTTTTTTATTTGAATTTTACCATTAAAATTCAATATTCTCAATATCTTTTTTTTCACTGAGTTTCATTATAAGCTTTTGAGAAAAGAGTTCATGACAATTAGGACATCTGGTTGAATAAAGAGGAAACGTTTTTTTACACTGAGAACAGATATACTCAAACTCAAGTTCACCCAAATTGTTAGGCAAATATTTTAAGGCTTCTATTTCAAAAGGCGCCTTTTTTTCGCATTTTTTAACTTTTTTAGCAGCCAATACATTACAAAATTTTTCATTGTCCGGAATATCTTTTCTATTCCAGTATAAATCCAAATCCTCATAAACATCTAAAATATCATAAGCTTTTTCAGGATTCGTTTTAAAAAGATAAGATACATATTCCCGTCTGACAAACGGATATTTTTTATAAATATCATTAAAACTCTCAACATCTTTACAAAATTCTTCCAAATTACATCCATGTGTTAGATAAAGTTTTATTAATGCATTTGCCTTTTCTTTTGGCAAATCAACTCCAAGTTCGTTAAAAACTTCTAAGACATCAACAATTTCTTTATAATTTCCAAGCTTTTCATCAATCCATATCAAAAGTTTAAGAGCTTCCCTGTCCCTTGGTCTTATTTTTAATACTTTATAAATAATATTTTTTGCTTTTTCTAAAAAACCCGCCTTAAAATATAAAAGCGCTATACTTTTTAAAATATCCGGAGAATTTTGCTGTTTTTCGATTAAAAGATAGATTTTAAGAGCTTTTTCATAATCCCCTTTTATTTCATATGCCCTTGCTAAAAGTAAAAGGGCGCTTATTGAATTTTTATCTACTTTCAAATCTTCAATCTCAACATATTCAAAATCTCTTAAGAGTTTTTCTATCTCTTTTTGTTTTAAAATCTCTTTTAATTTCCCAAAACCAAGCGTTAAAATTACTGTCACAAGTATAATTAGGAAAAAAACAATTACGCTAAAAAGAGGGTCTCTGTAATCCAATTCGTACCTTTTTTTATAGTATAATACCAAAATGATAAGCAAAGAATCCATTGAAAATCTAAAATCCCTCATCGATATCGTTGATGTAATCGGCAATTATGTTCAGTTAAAAAAAGCGGGCAGCAACTATAAAGCCCTGTGTCCGTTCCACAGCGAAAAAACCCCTTCTTTTGTAGTCAGTCCCGCTAAACAGATTTATCACTGCTTTGGGTGCGGTGCCAGCGGTGATGCTATAAAATTTGTTATGGAAATTGAAAAGCTCTCTTATAAAGAAGCCATTGAAAAACTGGCAAGCATGTATAATTTCAAACTCGAATACACTTCAAATTCAAATTTTTTATCAATCGACCTGCTTGAAAAAGTAAATAATTTTTACAAAGGTGAACTTTATAAAAACAAAACCGCATATGAATATCTTAAAAACAGAGGGCTTTTTGATTCAACGATAGAAAAATTCGGCCTTGGGTATGCGCCTGAGAGTTTTAAACAGATGAAATTTTTTAAAGACGCAAACCTTGATAAAAAAGAGCTTACAGCCTTGGGTGTCTTGGTAGAAAACGGCGAATACCCGAGACTTATCGAAAGAATTACGTTTCCCATATTTTCCCAAAGCGGTAAAATCATCGCATTTGGCGGAAGGACCATAACAAACCATCCGGCAAAATACATAAACTTTACCAATACAAAAGTTTTTAATAAATCAAAAACGTTTTACGGATATAATTTTGCAAGGGAGCATGTTTTAAGAAAAAAAGAGATAATAATTACCGAAGGTTATATGGACGTAATTATGCTTCACCAAGCGGGAATTGAAAATTCCGTTGCCACTCTTGGAACAGCCCTTACAAAAGAACATCTCCCGATACTAAAAAAAATAGAACCAAAAGTAATAGTAGCTTATGACAGCGACTCTGCAGGAATTAACGCCGCTCTTAAAGCATCAAAACTTCTTTTTGCAGAATTTTTTGACGGAGGCGTAACACTTTTTCCTGAAGGTCTTGACCCGGCTGATGTGGTAAAAGAAGGAAAAGATGTTAAAAATTTTTTCTTAAATCCCATAAAATTTTCCGATTTTATTATCGATTTTACAATAAAAAAATATAACATTAAAAATGTTCTTGAAAAGAAAAAAGCAATTGATGAGTTTAAAGAATACATCTCAACGCTTCCTGAAATCTTAAAAGAAGATTTTTCTATAAAAGTATCCCAAAGGCTTCAAATTTCACCTCAGCTCTTAAAAGTCAAATCAAAACCCGCTATTTCACATGAACAAAACATCAATATGAATAAAAAAATAGATGTCGCAGAAGCCAGCATAATAAAAACATTATATGAAAACCGTAAATGGATGGATGAAATTGTAGAATATTTAAGTCCTGAGATGTTTAACACCCACCAAGAAGAACTGCAGCTTGTTTATAAAGAAGATTTTGAAAACCCGAAACTTCTTGACATAGTTCTAAGAGACGATATAATGGTGCTTGATTACGATACGTTAAAATCACAGATTATTAAATTACTTATTCCTTATTACAAAAATAAACTTATACAAATAAAATATGACAGCACTCTTGATAGTGATACGAGAATGCATCTATTAAAAGAAATAAATACAAAATTATTAAAATTAAAGAAAGGACAGTTGGTTGAAAGCGCTATCTCTATTTAGCGGCGGGCTTGACAGTGCTCTTGCCGTAAAAATTATACAGGACCAGGGAATAGAAGTTGAAGGCGTTTATGTGGATTTAGGATTTGAATCCAATAAAGAAAAAATAAAACACCTTCAAAAACTGGCAGACGAACTTGGCATTAAACTAACGGTAATTGACGCAAAAAAAGAATATATAGAAAAAATTCTCTTTTCACCCGTTTACGGATACGGGAAAAATATGAACCCGTGTATCGACTGCCACGCATTTATGATAAAAAAAGCAAAAGAATATATGGAAAAATCGGGAGCAAAATTTATTATAAGCGGAGAAGTTGTAGGACAAAGACCTATGAGCCAGAGACTACCGGCCCTTAATGCCGTAAATAAACTCTCAAACGCCCAGGGACTGGTACTAAGACCTCTTAGCGCAAAACTTCTGCCTCCTACCTTACCTGAACTTGAAGGCTGGATTGACAGGGAAAAACTGTTAGGAATTAGCGGAAGAGACAGAAAAGTACAATTAGAACTTGCTAAAAAATACGGGCTTGAAAATTTCGAATCGCCAAGCGGGGGATGTTTGTTGACAGATATAAATTTTTCAAAAAGATTAAAAGATTACTACAAATATCTTCCTCTCACGCCTGAAGAAATTGATATTTTAAAAGTCGGAAGACATTTTAATATAGATTGTTTTAAAATCATTATTTCAAGAAATAAAGACGAAAATCCGCCTTTAAAAGAATATAAAGGTGAAATGTTTGAAAAAATGTTTATTTTAGAAAAACCGGGACCTGTCGGTCTTATTCAAAAAGACGCTCCTGAAAAGATTAAAAAGCTGGCTGCCGATATGATGATAAGTTATACAAAATTTGACGAAGGTGAAGTAAAAATAGGCGAAAAAGTTTACAAAGGAGAAAAAAAAGATAAAAAAATATTTAGTAAATATCTTATTTAACTTTTATATATCCATTATCATATAACCAGTTATAAATTTTACTCACTATCTCTCCGGCCGCACTCCCCCCATGTCCTCCGTGTTCTATAAGCACCGTTACCACATATTGAGGATTTTTATAAGGGCCAAATGTAGTAAGCCATGCATGAGAGCGGTGAAAATAAGCAAGTTCCTCTTCTTTTTTCCTTTTTTTTACTTCCTGAGGTATGGAATAAACCTGGGCAGTACCTGTTTTACCGGCTATGGTTATTTTCGTATTTATATGAGTAGTAGCGGTACCTCCAGGGGCATTACACACTTGCCACATTCCTTTTCTTATCATCCACAGGTTTTTTTTCTCTTTTTGTGACAATACGTCTTTTAATAACGGTTTTGTTAAATTATCATTGATTTTTTTAACAATAAAAGGTTTAGGAAGTTTCGAAGTCGCTATAAGCGCAGTATTTACGGCAACCTGCAAAGGAGTCGCAAGAAAATACCCCTGCCCTATAACGGCATTGAGGGTTTCTCCTATAAACCAAGGCTGATGAAACCTGTTGGCTTTCCACTCCTTATTGGGCACTATTCCGCTTTTTTCATTAGGCATATCTATTCCGGTTTTTTTTCCAAATCCCATCTTTTTTAAGTTTTCAGCTATATAATCTATTCCAAGTTTAAGCCCCATTTTGTAATAATAAACATCAACGCTTCTTCTTATTGCTTTAAAAACATCAACTTCGCCATGTCCTCCGCTTTTCCAGTCCCTAAATTTCCTGTTTCCTATCTGTAAATACCCGGGACAGTAAATTTTTTGCCAAGGATTCCACTTACCGCTGGATACGGCTATAAGTGCTTCGGCAGGTTTGATAGTGGACCCGGGAGGATACAAACCGCTTACAGGCTTATTTAAAAGAGGATTGTAAATATTATGAGAGAGGCTTTTCCACTTTTTATAAGAAATACCTTTTACAAAAAGATTATTATCGTAACTCGGATTGCTTACAAGGGCCAATATCTCACCGTTTACTTTCATAACGACAACAGCGCCTTTTTTATGTTCTTTTTCAAGTAAATCATATATAAATTTTTGAAGTTTCAAATCAACGCTTAACACAAGAGATGAGGTTTGCGGAGGAAATATTTTTACTTCTTTTAAGATTTCATTTTTGGCGTTTACTATAACCTCTTTTTTCCCCGGCTTCCCCTGCAAAATATCGTCATAATACTTTTCAACTCCCCTTTTCCCGGAAAGATGAGTAAATTCTATAATTTCATTTCTTTTTAAGTCTTTTTTGTTGGCTTTTGAAACATATCCCAAAACATTCGCCAAATATTCTTTATATGGATATTTTCGAAGATAAGTGGTTTCAAAATGGATATTTTCATCCTGAGCCAAAACCGGTTCTATTTTGTATACCAGCTCTTCTGGAAGATATTCCATAACCGTTATTGGTTTGTGGTTATAAGGGGAGTTTTTCTTTTTATAAATTGATACAAGCTTTGTTTTATTAATCTCCATAACCTGGGAGATAAAATTTACGCTTTTATTTAATTCTTCTTTTTTTAAATGAGGCATTAGCGTTAAATTAAACCGAAGCTCGTTTAAAGCCACCGGTTTAGCATTTCTGTCATAAATAACACCTCTAACCGGCACTAATGGAATATCTTTTGTAATATTGTTTGTTGAAAGCTTTGAATATTTTTCGTTGGAAACAATACTTAAATCATAAACCCTCCACATTAAAAGAGAAAAAAACGAAAAAATAAAAAAAATAACTATTCCTGTACGCAATCCACAACCTTAATTACAATTAAATCGAATAAAAAATTATAAAATAAAAGCAAGAAAAGAAAATCTATTCCTAAAAACAACGGGAAAAGAAACAAATAAACACTTAAAATAGAAACTATAAACCGATACTCTTTATTTATATATTCTTCTATTTTTTCTTTTAAAAAAAATCTGTAACCAAAAAGTATTAAAAAAAGATAAAGACTTTTTAAAATTCCAAAACCATGAAAAAGAGAAAAAAAAAGAGCATACACAACTCCTACAGCCAACTCTTCGCATACAAATACAAATCCCACTAAAAACGGCGCCAGTAAAAAAGAACCGTTAAATACGGCCAGAATAAAAAACAGTATACTTTTTACAAATATGTAATTAACGCTATTTCGTTGCAATTTGGAAAAAATTTGCATTTTATACAATCCGCCCATATTTTTTTATCAGGCACAGCCTCTTTTTCAATTTCAATAAAACCCAGTTTTTCAAAAAACTCTTTTTGATAAGTTAAAACCAAAACTTCTTTTAAATCAAGTTCTCTTGCTTCTTTTAAAAGATTTTGAACCAGCATTTTACCAAGTCCTTTTCCCTGATAATGTTTATCAACGGCAAGAGAACGTATTTCTCCCAAAAAAGGGGAATATATATGAAGTGCCCCCACTCCCACAGGTTTTTTCCCATCATAAATCAACTGATAAGAACGTATATTGGTAGCTATCTCGTCATCGTCTCTGTTTAATATAATCCCCTCTTCCACATAAGGTTTTAAAACCGACTTTATATCTATAATATTCTTAAGAGTCGGTTTTTTTATCTTCAGATTCATATTCACCCCACAAAATTTCATTTATTTTTTTTCTTACCTGCTCTATTCCTCTTTTTTTAAGATTTGAAACAAAAAGGGCATCTGGATATTTCTGTTTTAATTTAGAAAGTTCGCTTTGTTTTAGTTTGTCTATTTTAGTAAAAACAGTTAAAAGCTGCTGGTCTTTTCTCATAAACGATTTTAAATATTCATCAACATTATTGTCAATATCCAAATCCGGATGCCTTGCATCGCGAAGATGTATAAAAAGTTTTATGTTATATCTGTTTTTTAAAAATTCATCAAGGTTTTTACCCCAGTCTTTTAACATACTTTTTGAAACTTTAGCGTATCCAAACCCGGGCAAATCGACTAAAACATACTTTTTCCCCTCATCCTCAACCTCAAAAAAATTAATAAGTTTAGTTTTTCCGGGAGTTTGAGAAACCTTTGCTATTTTTTGATTAGTAAAAGAATTTAAAAAACTGCTTTTACCAACATTACTTCTACCAAGAAGAGCCACTTCCGTAAAATTAGGCTCTATTGCCTCGTTTATGGTAGGAGCCGATTTTATAAACTTTACTTTCATTCTTCAACCTTTATTATGATATTTATAGGCTTCTTACCACCTTCAACTTTAATATTTTTAGTAAATTTATTCAGTAATATTCTATCCCCTCTTATACTTTCATTTGTATCCAATTTTTGCACAAAAGCATTCCCTTTAAGAAGAATATCCCCTTTTTTTATCCAATAAACAAGTTTATCGCATTTTCCTTTATAAGTAGAATTTTTGTCAAGTATAAACCTAAACTTAACATCTCCAATCGCTTCAAATTTTATTGGTTTTTTCTTTTTATCAAAATATACTATCATTTCTTTACTTAAAATTTCATCCTTTTCCTTAACGGCTTTTACATGACCTTTAAAGATACTTATCAGCTTTTGAGAATCAAATTTGAAACTATCGCTTGATATCTCAAGCTCTGTGGCATTAACAAACATAACTATTAACAATATTAAAAATTTTTTCATGATTCCACCCTTAAATAATAAATAATATTTTTAGCTTTTATGTTCTTGTTTTCGTCAACACAAAAAGATTGACCTTTTCCTCTAAAAGATGATGATTTAATATAAAATCTATCACCTTTCAAATATTTTTTATCTCTGAAATAAACTGCTTTTTCGGTAGTCAAATTATACTCTTTTGCAAAATAATTTACACTAAATCCTTCAACTTCAGAACCCAAAAATCTCACTTTTTTGGCTTCTATTTGCGAATCATTTAACAAATTAAGCAAATAAAAATCATAAGCCACGTAAACACCATCCTTCCTATACAGATTTGAAAATTTACCTTTTTTTGTCAAATTTCCCTCATATACGAAATATTTTGCTTTTTTTATTTCCAAGGAAGGGACATTTACAGGTTTTACACTGTTAGCAGTTTCATAAAAACCACCGTTTTTATATTCCCATACAGGAAATAAAATAATAAAAAGCAAAAATATCAGAAAAAAGACGGCTCTTACCATAAAGATAAAAACTTATTATATAAATTTTCTTCTTTTAATAAAATTTCTATCATTTCCGCAACAGCCCCCTCTCCTCCTCTTTTTGTAAGAGGATTCTCGACAAAATCGTATATATAAGGATTTGCATCCACAGGAGCAAACGTTTTTTTTACAAGTCTCATCATAGACAAATCATTCATATCGTCGCCTATTACCGCAACCTCATTTAAAGAAATTCCAGTTTCATTAACTATTTTTTTTAATTCCTCAGCTTTATTTCTTATCCCCTGTCTTACAAATTCAATTTTTAATTCTTTTGCTCTTCTATCAACAATATTTGAAATTCTACCGGTAATTACGGCACTTTTTTTTCCAAGTTCATTCCAAGACTTTATCATAAGACCATCTTTTATATTAAAAGCTTTCAGCTCCTCTCCGTTGTTTCCGTAATAAATCTTACCGTCAGTCATAGTCCCGTCAACGTCTATTACAATAAGCTCTATCACAATATCCCTTTCGTAGAAGGAATTCCGCTTTCTCTAAAACTCAAGGCCCTTCTAAGAGCCACGGCAAACGATTTAAAAGCGCTTTCTGCTATATGGTGTTTATTTGTTCCTCTTTTGTAAATTATATGGGCTGCTATTTTAAAATTAAATACAAAAGATTTAAAGAACTCTTCAATAAGTTCCAAATCAAAATCCCTTATAGCCCCAATACGCGGCATTTCATAAACTAAATATGGTCTTCCCCCTATATCCAAATCAACCTCAACAGCCGCCTCATCCAAAACGGCAACCGCATTTGCAAATCTTTCTATATTTTTAACTGGAAAAACTTCTTTATATAAAGCCTCTCCAAGTACTATTCCAACATCTTCCACGGTATGATGATAATCAACGTCTATATCACCATCGCAAAAAATATCCATATCTATTCCGCCGTGTTTTGCAAGTGTTTCAAGCATATGGTCAAAAAAACCAACTCCTGTGGAAATATTTGCATTTCCGCTTCCGTTTATATTAACACTTATTTCTATTCTTGTTTCTTTTGTCTCTCTTTTTATCTTGGTCATTTCACTCTCCCACTACAAATCCTCTTATACCTCTTGAAAGCATAAAATTTTTAGCTTCATCATACGTTTTAAACCCGGTAATAAACACTTTATAAAAACCGTTTATATATACTATTTTCGTATTATATCCTAATTTTTGGTAATTATCAGCTGTAATTTGAGCTCCTCTTTTTTTGCTGAAAGCCCCAACCTGCACCATATAACCGTTTACATGCTTTTTGCCTTTAAACCCTATTACTTCCAGCTTCACAGGAGCCGTACCCGTTACGTCAAGTCCTATTTGCTTCCCTGCTGCATAACTTAAATCTATAATTCTTCCTTTAACAAAGGGTCCCCTGTCATTTATTCTAACCGTTACGCTTTTACCGTTATTTAAATTCGTAACCTTTACAATACTATTCATAGGAAGAGTCTTATGAGCAGCCGTAAAATCATACATATTGTAAAGTTCCCCGTTACTTGTGTACTTTCCATGAAAATTAGGACCGTACCAACTAGCAACCCCCTGCTGAGTCCAGCCAACTTCTACAGAATCCATAGGATGATATACATTTCCGTTAACCATATAAGGCTTTTTGGTAGGAGTAGAAATATTAGGCGCACTTAAAACTTCCGTTGTGTATTCCCTCTGGGTACAACCGGTAAAAACTAAAAAAGCAATAAAAAAAATCCATTTTTTCATATTCATCCTTTATAACTTTTGAGGTATTTTTAAAACTTGCCCAACTCTTATTACAGTCGATTTCAATTCATTAGCTTTTAAAATATCTTTATAGGAAATTCCAAACTCTTTGGCAATTTTTGAAAGAGAATCTCCTTTTTTTACTTTATATGATATAAACCGCTTATTTAAAGGAATAATAATTTTTTGAGAAATCCTTAAATATCTGCCGAGATTATTAAAATCTTTTATAACTCTTACTTTTACCTCGAACTTTTTAGCTATTTTTAAAAGGGTATCCCCTTTTTTAACGGTATAAACATAAAAAAATCTTTTAGGATGAAAATTACTTTTAAAAAAAGCTACTTTTTCATAAGGAATATAAACATAATACTTATACGGCGGAGTAAAACTGTTTTTTATATGCATATTATGAGCCCTGAAATTTTTATAATCAAGATTTAAAAATTTAGCAACATAATAAAGATAGGTACCTCCTGGAACTTTAACAGGCATATAAAAAGGCGTCGTCCCGCTGTTTAAAAGATATGCATTTGCATATTCTATAAAATCACTGTTTAAAAGCATACTCAAAGCAATTACTTTTATAATATATTTTCGTGTTTCTTTAGGAAAATACTGTCTGCTTAAACCTTTTTGAAAAATCAGCAAATCCTCTAAAGAAACTTTTACATCCGAAAGTTCTTTATAAAGCCTATAAAGAGGCAGAAATTTACGGCTTCCGTAATGTTGATAATTTTTTATTATTTTCCTGTATTTTTTTATCACAGGGTCTTTTTTACATTTTTTTCCAAGCTTTTCGCAGAGTTTATCCACTTTAGCCCTGACAACACCTTCAACCACTCTAGCTTCCCCTGCGTTGTAAGCCATAACCGCTAAATACCATTTACCAAAGAAATGATGCAAATACTCCAAATATTTTATAGCGGCTTTTGTGGATTTTATAGGATCTTTTCTTTCATCTACATATTCGTCTATCTTTAATCCGTACATTTTGGCGGTTGAAGGCATAAACTGCCAAAGTCCGATAGCCTTTTTATTGGACTTTGCGTTTAAAGTAAAATAACTCTCCGCCATAGCAACCGATATAAGTTCTTTTGGAATAGAGCTTTTTAAAATTTCCTGCTTTATAACAGGCAAAATCTCCACAGAATTTTCCAGAATATTAAGGTAAAAATATTTTTTCTTTTTTGAAAATTCCGTATATTTTTTCTGCAGATAAGGATTTAATAAAAAATTATCTTCAATATTAAGACTTCTTATAATATCAAGACTCTTGTTACTGACAACATCGGCATACAGAAAAACGGTAAAAAAAAGTAAAATAATTTTTTTCA
>NZ_JBMXVQ010000077.1:0-9210 GCF_053999135.1 Caminibacter sp. | reverse complement strand
GTTTTTATATAAAAAAATTATCCTTTATAAAGGACTTAAATCTATTGAAATTTCTTTATATCCGCATTCAGTTTGTATGAATAAAGAATGCGTCCCTAAAAGTGTATTTATTGAAAAATTTTTCGGTTCTGAATATCCTGACGACTTTCTGGATAAAATTATAAAGGGGAAACCTCTTTCTTTTATAAGGGACAGTAAAAGATTTGTTTATAAAGTAACTCCCCAAAAGGTTTTGTTTAAAGACAGGGAAAAAAGAATAGTTTTTATGATAAAATTTTTATAGGATTTTGTTTTCGAGGTATTTGGTATCGTAATTGTTATTTAAAAAGTCTTCGTTTTCAAGCATTTTCAGATGAAAAGGTATGGTGGTTTTAATGCCGGTTATTTTAAATTCTTTTAATGCCTCTTTCATAACTTTAATGGCTTCTTCCCTGTTTTTACCCCATGTTATGACTTTGGCTATCATAGAGTCGTAATAAGGAGGAATGATATATCCGCTGTAAATGTGCGTATCGACTCTGACATCTTTTCCTCCCGGGATATATAGTTTTTGAATTTTGCCCGGATTTGGGATAAATTTTTCAGGGTCTTCGGCTAAAATCCTGCACTCTATTGCATGTCCTTTTATTTCAATTTCATCCTGCGAAGGGATTTTTTCTCCTTCTTCCACTCTTATCATCCATTCCACAAGGTCTATTCCCGTTACCGTTTCGCTTACGGGATGTTCCACCTGAAGGCGGGTGTTCATTTCCATAAAATAAAAGTTCAAATCTTTATCCACCAGAAACTCTATTGTCCCAGCGCTGTAATAACCTATGGCTTTTGCCGCTTTTACGGCCGTTTCGTAAAGGGCTTTTCTGGTTTTTTCATCAAGAATAATTGCAGGGGATTCTTCTATAAGTTTTTGATGTCTTCTTTGAAGCGAACAGTCCCTTTCTCCTAAATGTATGACGTTTCCGTGTTTGTCTCCAAGAATCTGAACTTCTATATGGCGTGGTTTTTGAATATATTTTTCCATATAAATCGTCGGGTCTCCAAACGCGCTCTTAGCTTCATTGCTTGCGGCTAAAAAGGCGTTTTCTAAATAACTTTCGTCCTCAACGACTCTCATACCTCTTCCGCCGCCCCCGCTTGCGGCTTTTAATATTACCGGATATCCTATTTGTTTTGCTACTTTTTTAGCTTCTTCAACGTCTTTTACTGCTCCTTCACTTCCCGGAATTACGGGTACTCCCGCTTTTTTCATCACTTCTTTGGCTTTGCTTTTATCGGACATAATCTCCATAACTTCAAGGCTTGGTCCTATAAATGCTATGTCGTGTTCGCGGCATATTTCCACAAACGTCTGATTTTCGCTTAAAAAACCGTATCCCGGAAAAATAGCGTCGCACTCCGTCATTTCCGCCGCTGTTATAATAGCAGGAATGTTAAGATAGCTTTCTGTTGATTTTTCCGGTCCTACGCATACCGCTCCGTCTGCAAATTCAAGATAAATGGCGCTTTTATCGGCTGTTGAGTAAATACATACGGCTTCTTTTTGAAGCTTGTGGATAGCCCTTACGGCTCTTAGAGCTATTTCTCCTCTGTTGGCTATTAAAATTCTGTTGAGTTTTTTCATCAGCTAAGCCTTTTTACTTTAAATAACGGAGTGTCAAATTCAACAGGCTGTCCGTCTTCTACTAAGATATCCAAAATTTCGCAGTCAAACTCCGCTTCAAGTTCGTTCATAATTTTCATAGCTTCAATAATGCATAAAGTCTGACCTTTTTTTACTTTGTCTCCAACTTTTACATAAGGAGGGGAATCAGGGCTTGGAGCCTGATAAAAAGTTCCGACCATAGGGGAGGTAATCAAATCCCCTTCAACCTCACATTCAGGTTTTGCCTCTATTTTTTGAACTATAGGGGTTTTTGCCGGTTCTGTTGAGAGTTGCGGCTGAGGCTGTTGGGGCTGGGCTACAGGGGATGTTTTATCCAGATAGATTCTGAATTTTTCTGTTTCAAGTTCTAAAATATTTGTTTTTGATTTATCAAAAGCTTCTAAAAGTCTTTTTAATTCTTTTAAATCCATTATATATCCTTTATTAAATTTTTATAGACACTGACATTGGTCAATACCGGTTAATAAAATAATAGCATAATTTTGTTACAATTTTAATAAAACAAGATAAGGAAATCTGTATGGGTGTTAAGTCCGATAAATGGATAAGAACAATGGCAAAAAGGTTCGGAATGATTGAACCTTTTGAAGAAAAGCAGGTAAGAAAAGGGATAATAAGTTACGGGGTAAGCTCTTACGGGTACGATATAAGAGTCAGTGATGAATTTATGGTGTTTACCAATATAAATTCGACTATTGTAGACCCTAAAGATTTTGACGAAAGAAACGTTGTAAAAATAAAGGGGGACTGTATTATCCCTCCAAATTCTTTTGCCCTTTGCAGAAGTGTTGAATATTTCAGAATGCCTCGCGACGTTTTGGCTATATGCGTGGGTAAAAGCACATACGCCAGATGCGGTATAATCGTAAACGTTACGCCTATAGAACCCGAATGGGAGGGCCATATAACAATAGAAATATCCAATACTACGCCTCTTCCCGCGAAAATATACGCAAACGAGGGTATAGCCCAGCTTATATTTTTAGGTGCGGACGATAGTATATGCGAGACCAGTTATGCAGACAAACGCGGCAAATATCACGGACAGCAGGGAATAACGCTTCCGAAGGTTGAAAAATGAGAGTGTGCGTGGCTTTAGACAATCCGACAAAAGAGGAAAATTTAAAACTTGCAAACGAATTAAAAGAGTATGCGAAAGATTTATGGCTTAAGGTTGGATTTAGAAGTTATATAAGAGACGGAAACGAATTTGTAAAAGAGCTTAAGGATTTAGGGTATAATATATTTTTAGATTTAAAACTTTACGATATTCCAAATACGATGGCGGATGCGGCCGAGGAGATAGCAAAACTTGGCGTGGATATGTTTAATGTTCATGCAAGCGCCGGCGGCAGGGCTTTAAAAGAGGTTATGAAAAGACTTGAGCGTTTTGAAAAAAGACCTCTTGTTTTGGCCGTTACCGCTTTAACGAGTTTTGATGATGAGGAATTTAAAAAAATTTACGGTAAAAGCATAAAAGAAAAAGCGGGAGAATTTGCCCTCCTGGCTTATGAGTGCGGGCTTGACGGAGTGGTTTGTAGTGTTTGGGAAAGTCTGGAAATTAAAAAGAAAACTTCTGAGAATTTTATAACGCTTACACCCGGTATAAGACCTTTTGGAGAAGATGCACAGGACCAGAGAAGAGTTGCCGATTTGAAAGCGGCAAAAGAAAACAGGGTTGATTTTATAGTTGTCGGAAGACCTATTTATAAATCTGAAAATCCCAAAAAAACAGTGGAAAAAATATTAAAGGAGATTAAATGAAAAAAATAATAACTCTAGCGGCGGCTGTAGCTTCGCTTTTTGCTTTTGATAAAGTGATTTCTCAGGATAAGATAATAAATGTTTTAAAACTCTCTCCCGTATATAAACAGCTGGCCGGGCCTATAAAAAAAGGCGAGGTAAAATTAAAGGGGACTCAAAAGGACGGATTTTATATTATAGAAATCAACACTCCAAGAGGAAGGGGGCTTTTATACATAACGGCCGATGGAAAATATACCGTTATAGGCCGGGTTATAGACAATAAAACATCCCGTCCTCTTGTGCCGAATTTTCCTAAAAATGCCGATGTTGTAAAAAAAGGCGTAATGTTTACGTTTGGAAAAGGAAACAAGGATATTTATCTGATAACGGACCCTGAGTGTCCTTACTGCAGAATAATGGAAAAAGAGAAAAAAGATATTCTTGAAAAAAATTACAGAGTTCATGTAATTTTATATCCTCTTTCTTTTCATAAACATGCAAAAGATATGAGCTATTACATTCTTGCCGGAAAAACGGACGAAGAGAGGGCTAAAAGACTTAGAGAAGTTCTAAGCGGCGCTGACGCATGGAAAAAGTTTAAGCCTACAAAAGAACAAAAAGAGAAATTTGATAAAGAACTGGCGGCTGCTAAAAAAGCGGTTGAGGAATTGGGAGCTAGGGGAACGCCTACAATATTTGACGAAAAATTCAACACTATAGACTGGTCAAGTATAAAATAGGAGTGTGATATGAGTTTGTCAAGTAATTTTATAGATGCGGCTTTATGCTGCAGCCTGAAAATCATAAGAAGCCTTCATGAAGAACTTAACCTTTTTGAAGAAAAAGGAGTAGGATACGGGGGGGATAGAAGTTTAAACATCGATTTAATAGCCGAAAAAATCTTAATAGAAAAGCTTAGCGAGTTTGGAAACATTTTCAGTGAGGAAGCGGGGTTTGTGGATAACGGAAAAGAAAAAACCATTATTATAGACCCTATTGACGGAAGTTACAATGTATCAAACAGTATTCCTTATTTCGGGACCAGTATCTATTTTGAGGATACGGCTTCGGTAATTGTCAATTTAAGTAACGGGGATTATTTTATACGAGATGAAAAAGGTAAAAAATTTGATAATCTTTTTAGAAAACCGTTTTTTGCAAACTTCAGACATGACGTTATTATTTTCGAAAAAGCTTATAAAAATCCGGATATTGTCCAGAAACTGGCAAATCATAATCTAAAATTCAGAGCCCCCGGCGCTCTTAGTCTTTCTTTGGCTTACGGAGAATCAAGCAAGGCCGTTATTTATAAGGGAGAAATAAGAGAATTTGACATAGCAGCCGCTAAATTTTATAACAGCGACTGTTTTTGGCATTTTGAGGAAGATTTAATAGTTATGAGTCCTAAATACGAGTATTTGGAGGAAGTGTTAAAAATTATAAAGGAATAGACCATGGGATTTGGAGATTTTTTAAAAAAATTCAAAAGACCGCAGCCTACTAAAGACGAAAAACCCACCAGCTGGATAAAATGCCCCGCCTGCGGGTCTATAAGTTTTTATAAAGAAGTCAAAAAGGAAAACAACACCTGTCCAAAATGCGGATATCATTTCAGAATGAGCGCGGAGGAGAGAATAAAACTTTTGGCGGATGAGAATACGTTTGTAGAGTATGACAAAAATTTGGAGCCTAACGACCCTCTTAATTTTGTGGATAAAAAAAGCTATAAAAAAAGAATAGAAGAAGGATATAAGAAAACCGGAAGAAAAAGTTCGGTAATTTCGGGAGAGTGCGAAATAAACGGAATTCCTGCCCAACTTGTGGTTTTTGATTTTGCTTTTATGGGGGGAAGTCTTGGAAGCGTTGAGGGGGAAAAGATAGTAAGGGCCGTTATGAGGGCCATCTCAAAACAGCATGGTGTTGTTATCGTTTCGACAAGCGGCGGGGCTAGAATGCAGGAGAGCACGTTTTCCCTTATGCAGATGGCAAAGACTTCCGCCGCATTGGCAAGCCTTGCCGAACATAAACTACCTTATATTTCCGTGCTTACAGACCCTACCTTTGGAGGGGTGAGCGCTTCTTTCGCGTTTTTGGGAGATTATATTATAGCAGAACCCGGGGCTATGATAGGATTTGCCGGTCCTAGGGTTATAAAGCAGACGATAGGCGAGGATTTGCCCGAAGGTTTTCAAAGGGCTGAATTTCTTTTAGAACATGGTCTTATAGATATGGTGGTTAAAAGAAACGAACTTAAAAAAACAATTTCAGATTTGCTTAAATACTCTTTAAAGAGCGTTTAATGGCCCTTTACGCTCTTTTGGATTTTGATACGCTGCAAAAATACGGCATTTCCATAGAAGAGTTTTGTAAAACCGCAAAAGGCTTAAAAGCGAAGATTTTACAGTACAGGGATAAAAACTCTTCGTTGGAAGAAAAGAAAAAAAGGCTTTTTGAAATAAGAAAATATTGGAAAAAAACGCTTATAATCAATGATACGGTTGAGCTTTTGCCTTACTGCGACGGAATTCACATAGGACAGGAGGATTTGGAAAAACTTTCAGCTGATATGAAAATTTCTAAGAAAGAGGTAATAGAGTTTTTAAGACAAAACGGGAAAAAAGTAGGGTTGTCCACCCATAATAAAGAAGAAATACTTGAAGCCAATAAATTTCCCCTCTCTTACATAGGCCTTGGGGCGTACAGACCGACTTTTACAAAAAACACCTCTAATATTCTCGGACAAAAAGTTATAAACCTTATAAAATATTCTTATCATCCGGTGGCCGTAATAGGCGGAGTTAAAATTTATGATAAAATTCCGTCAAAATTTAAGGTGGTAGGAAGCGATATATGCAGATTAACGTCTATTCGATTGAAAAAAAAGAGGATTTTCAAAACGAAATAAAAGAATTTATAAAAAAATCAAAACAGTTTGCAAACGTTAACAACATAACCCTCTATTCAAAAAGCCTTTCAAAAACCGATAATCCCCAAAAAGAGTATTCCAAAATCTTAGAGAAATATACTCAGTGCGGATTTAATGTTATTCTCTCTCCCGATGGAAAACTGGTTGACAGTTTTGAGTTTTCAAAATTTTTTGAACATTCGCATGTAAATTTTTTTATAGCCGGGGCGTACGGATTTGAAGAAGCGTTTAAGAAAAAGGGGAAACTTATATCACTAAGTCCTCTTACTATGAGTCATAAAATCGCAAAACTTGTATTGTTTGAGCAGATTTACAGAGGGCTTAGTATAAAGCACAACCATCCATATCATAAATAAAAGGAGAAAAAAATGAGCGTAAACGTAAATCACTTTAAAGAAATTCTGCTGATGAGAAAAGCGGAGCTTGAGAGGATACTTTTTAATATTTCAAGCGAACTAAATGACATCAGCAAATGCGATATTAAAGACGAGGGGGATTTTGCAGCGGCAAGTATGGACAGCGGAAGGGATTATCAGATATACCTCAATCAGAAAAAAGAACTTGCCGAAATAGAAGAAGCGTTGAAAAAAATAGAAGAAGGAACTTATGGAATATGTGAGATGTGCGACGAGCCTATTCAAGAAGAAAGACTTAAAATAAAACCTTACGCAAAATATTGTATAATATGTAGAGAAATTATAGAAAAAGAGAAAAAATG
Organism: Caminibacter sp.; assembly: GCF_053999135.1. Taxonomy (NCBI): domain Bacteria; kingdom Pseudomonadati; phylum Campylobacterota; class Epsilonproteobacteria; order Nautiliales; family Nautiliaceae; genus Caminibacter; species Caminibacter sp. Next base: position 2,160 of record NZ_JBMXVQ010000077.1, on the reverse strand, counting down.
AAAAAATATACTATTTTTAGTCTGATTTTTATAGGAATTGTGACCCTTTTTGTATATGTTGAAAACAATGCGGTAACTACGTTTGAGTTTGGAGATTTTACCGTTTCCCTGCCGAATGCGGTTTGGGTTGCCGCTTTTTTGGGTGTTTTCTTTATTTTTTCTTTAATGTTTTTGGTGTTTTTGAATTTAAAAAACGCCGTTTATCAGAAAAATATTAAAAAAGATACGGAAAACATAATAAACAATATCAAAAACGGTGTTTTTTATAAAGATGAGACTAAAAAAGCCAAAATTTTAAAACACCTTAACGAATTTGCCAAGAAAAATATAAAAGGCCTTGAAATTTTGCCGCAGCCTCACGAAAAATTCGAGTTTTTTGAAGATATAAAAAAACTTAAAAACGGTGAGACGATTGATATTTCCAAATATAAATTAAAAGAAGACAACCCCTGGTTTATTTTAAACGCCAAAAACAGGCTTAAAAAAGACCCTTCATACGCCAGGGAAGTGTTAAAAAAGTTTAAAAATGAAGAGCTTAAAAAAGAAGCGTTTTATATTTTTGCAAAAGAGGCTTCCGTTAAAGAAATAATAAAATACAATTATCCTATTACGCTGGACATTCTTCTTGGTCATATAAACGATGAAGATTTAGAGCTTTTGATTAAAAAAGCATCTCTTACCCCAAAAGAACAGATAGAATTTGCCAAAAGACTTTATTCTACAAAAACCCCGGATAAAGAGCTTGAAATAACCGACCCTCTTCCTTGGGCAAAAGCGTATCTTGCCTTAAAATACGAACATCTTGAACTTGCGGAAGAAGTGATAGAAACACATGAGCTTAAATTTTTTCAATATTTCTTATATTTAAGAAAAGCCGGGGTAAAAGCGGATATTGATGAGTATATCGATTCTGAAATCTGACCCTCCGTATTTTTTTTTAGCCCCCCTTGCGGGATATACGGATTTGCCTTTTAGAAGCGTTGTTAAAAAATTCGGATGCGATATGACGTTTTCTGAAATGACCAACGTTAACGCCATTGCCTACAATAATGAAAAAACAAAAAAGATGATGGAAAAATCCCCTCTTGAAAACCCCTATTTTGTTCAAATCGCCGCAAACAATGTGGAAAATGCCATAAAAGCTGTCGGGATAATAAACGATACAGACTGGATTGACGGAATAGACATAAACCTCGGCTGTCCCGTAAATAAAGCCAGACGTTCGGGTTTTGGGGGAGTGCTTCTTAAAGACGAAAACAGAGAAAAACTAAAAGAAATCGTAAAAGCCGTTGTAAATACGTCAAAAAAACCGGTAAGCGCGAAAATGAGACTCGGGTTTGACGAAACAGTGGCGGTGGATAGGGCTAAGATGCTTGAGGATTTGGGGGTGGAGTTTTTAACCGTTCACGGCAGAACCGTCAGACAGATGTATAAAGGCAGCGCAGATTATGATGAAATAAAAAAAGTGGTAAAAGCCGTAAATATTCCGGTAATTGCAAACGGAGATATGAAGGGTTAGGAAAAGGAAGAGTTGGTTTTGGGATATACGGGTGCGGATGGAGTCTCGGTAGGAAGGGGAGCGGTAGGAAAACCATGGATTTTTCTTGAAATGAAACAGCAGGGAAATATAACCGCTAGTCAAAAAAAAGAGGTGATAATCGAACATTTTAATCAGATGATTAATTTTTACGGGGATTACGGGGTGATTCTTTTTAGAAAACACGCCCACGCATATTCAAAAGGACTTCCAAAAGCAAGCGAATTTAGAAGCAAAATAAACGAAGTAAAAGAGCCTAAGAGAGTTTTGGAGCTTTTAGAGGAGTATTTTTAAAAAGTTTTATTGACAAAAATCACTTTTTTTGACCCGACTTTGAAAAAAATCCTGTAAAAACCTACTTACAAAAACAAAGAAGTATGTATTTTAGGGATTTTTTATAAAAGAAAGTCATTCTGCTAAACAAAATATAGGGACAATAGTGTTATTCGCATCTTGACTTCATTGTTTATTTTTTGGTAATATTCATATGATTTTCCTAGTATAAAGGATGCTCTTGTATCTTAAAGTAACCAAAGTTAAAGATAAAGAATATCTAAAAATCGTTGAAAGTTATTGGGATAAGAAAGATAAAAAAGTAAAACATAAAGTTATTGCTAATTTAG
>NZ_JBMXVQ010000076.1:0-29540 GCF_053999135.1 Caminibacter sp. | reverse complement strand
CTAAATTAGCAATAACTTTATGTTTTACTTTTTTATCTTTCTTATCCCAATAACTTTCAACGATTTTTAGATATTCTTTATCTTTAACTTTGGTTACTTTAAGATACAAGAGCATCCTTTATACTAGATGAATCATATGAATGTTACCAAAAAATAAGCAATGAAGTCAAGATATGAATAAAACTATTGTCCCTATATTTTTTATTAAAAAATTGATGTTTTTCTTTAAAATCCCCTAAAATACTTACTTTATTGTTTCTTGTAGTTGGTTTTTGGAGAAAAATTTTTCAAAGTCGGGAAAAAGATAAAAGACAAAGTCAAAAAACATTTTGCCGGAAGCCTTGCTATTAGAATGGTTGACAGCGGAAGCTGCAATGCGTGTGAAGCTGAATGCAACGCCCTTAGCAATCCTTATTACGACCTTGAAAGGCTTGGTATTCATTTCGTAGCAAGTCCAAGACATGCCGATGTAATGTTTTTAAGCGGTGTTATGACTATGAATATGTACCACCACGCAATTGACTGCTACAATCAGATGCCAAGTCCGAAATGGGTAATTGCAACAGGAGATTGTACTAAAGATTTGGGCGTTTTTGAAAAAACGTATGCCATAAAAGGAAATGATTTAAAAATCGATTATTACATCCCCGGATGTCCGCCAAGCCCAAAAGAGATTATGAAAGGGCTTATGGGATTTTTAAAAACTTTTTAATAAATTTTCTTTTTTTATCTCCAACCTCTGGCGTAATATCCCATAATAGAAGCACTGTCTATAGCATGAGCTTTTATAACCTCTATAAGCTGTTGAGGATTTATATTTTGGGGCACGTTAAAACCTTCGACATCCAAAGCCCATACGGTTATGATGTATCTATGGGGTTTACCTGGAGGCGGACAAGGACCTCCGTATCCAATTTCACCGTAATCATTTAATGTCTGCAACCCCAAGCTAAAATATTTATTTTCTGGATTACCAGCACCTTTTGGAAAAATTTTTACATTTTTAGGAATATTTACAACCATCCAATGCCACCACCCATGGTCTGTGGGAGCGTCTGGGTCAAACATAGTAACGGCAAAAGATTTAGTATTTTCAGGAGCTCTTGACCATATAAGCTCGGGAGAAATATTTTTTCCTCCACACAGATGATACACTTGTTCTAAATGAATTCTGTCTGAGATATCAGGAGAGTAAAGATTCATCGCATACATAATAACACCTCCTATAAGAGCGATAAGCTTTTTCATTTAATGCTCCTTTAATAAAAATTATATCATTAAATTTGATAAAATTTCAATAAAAAAGGAAAAAAATGTTAAAACCTCTTCTTATCGAAATAGGAGTCGAAGAGCTCCCTGCCGTACCTTTATTAAAAGAGCTTCCAAACATAGAAAAAAAATGGCTTGATATTTTAGAAAAATACAATTTAAAAGCAGGGTTTAGTTTTTACTATACTCCAAGAAGATTAACGCTTTGGCACAGAGAATTTCCCGTAAAACAGCCTGATACCGAACAGGAAATCTGGGGTGCGCCAAAAGCAATTGTGGAAAAGAATCCAAAAGCACTTGAAAGTTTTGCTAAAAAATGCGGTATAAATCCTGAAGAAGTTAAATATAAAACAAAAGGAAATCAGGAATTTTTATATTATAAAACAACCATAAAAGGAAAAGAAGCAAAAGAACTTCTTCCTGAAATGATTGAAGAATGGCTAAAAAGCTTAAATTTTGGAAAAACCATGAAATGGGGAAACTGCGAAGCCGAATTTATACGACCTGTTAGGTGGCTTTTATGTATGATAGAGGATGAGGCTTTAATTTTTAATAAATACTGCGTAACTTCAAGTAACTTTACTATGCCGCACAGGGTGTTTAAAGAAAAAATTTTTATCGATTTTGTTGGAAATTATTTTTGCCAGCTTGATAAAAAAGGCGTAATTCTTTTTCAGGATGAAAGAAAAAAAAGAATACTTGAGGGAATTAAAAAAATAGAAGAGGAAAATCAGGTAAAAGTTGAAATAGACGAAGAACTGCTTTCAGAAATTGTCGCAATTACCGAATACCCTACTCCTTTACTTGGAGGATTTGACGAAAAATTTTTGGTACTGCCGCCGGAAGTTATTATTACCAGTATGAAAGAGCATCAACGATATTTCCCGGTATATAAAGACGGAAAACTTACAAACGCTTTTGTTGTTGTCAGCAATGCTTATACGAATGATTTCAGTAAAATTATTAAAGGAAACGAAAAAGTACTAAGAGCAAGACTCAGTGATGCGCTCTTTTTCTGGGAAAATGATTTAAAAAAAGGATTAAGCATTGAAGGTTTAAAAAATATCGTCTATATGGATAATTTAGGCAGCCTATATGATAAAGTAAAAAGAGAAGAAAAAATAGGTGAATATTTAGCTAAAAAATATAATAAAAATAAAGAAAAAATAAATAAAGCTGTTAATCTCGCTAAAGCGGATTTACTAACGGAAATGGTATATGAATTCACCGAACTTCAAGGAATTATGGGATATTATTACGCAAAACAAGAAGGAGTGGATGAAGAAATAGCAACCGCAATAAAAGAACAATACACCGACAGTGCATCAAATGATGTTTCTTCTATTTTGAATATTTCAAGAAACCTTGATACATTAATGGGACTCTTTAGCATTGGAAAAATTCCTAAAGGCAACAAAGATCCGTTTGGTTTAAGACGTGCGGCCAATCATATTATAAAAGTAGCCCTTGAAAATAATATTCCTCTTGATATAAAAGAAGTTATAAATGACTTAAAAGAAAACTATCCCGGCCTTGATGAAAAAAAACTGATTCAGTTTATTTTTGAAAGATTATACAAATTTTATAATGTTAACCCTTCTGTAATTAGAGCAGTTCTCGCAACCGGAGAAAGTAATTTATTAGAAATTGATAAAAAAATCAAACTTTTAAATAAAATAGTTGAAAGTGAAGATTTTAAAGATTTAGCTGTTACTTTCAAAAGGGTTGCAAATATTGTAAAAGATTTTGATTTAGACTCAATAAAAGTCGATGAATCTCTTTTTGAAAAAGAAGAAGAAAAAAGATTATGGGAAGAGTTTAAAAAAGTAAAAGACATTAAAGACCTTGAAAAGAAACTTGACTTTTTAGTATCTTTAAAACCGTTTATCGATGCATTTTTCGATAATGTTATGGTAAATGTAGAAGATGAAAAAATAAAACATAACAGAAAAAGTTTAATTGCCTCAATTTACAAAGAATTTTTGGATATCGGGGATATAAAAGAAATTACCTTGTAAAAGGGAGAATGAAAAATGCAACAGGAAAAATTAATAAATATTAAAATCAACGGCATCGAAAAAAAAATAGCACCAAATACAACAATCAAAGAGCTTTTAAAAGATTTAGAAATCTTAGATAAAACAATGGCTGTAGCTGTTAATATGAAAATAGTAAAGAAAGATAATTGGGATAAATTTAAATTAAACGAAGGGGATAAAATAGAAGCTCTAAATTTCGTAGGAGGAGGTTAATAAAAAGGATGGGTCTTAATGACCGCATCCGCAGTTACCGCTGCCGCAGTGTCCGCCTTGAGCTTGAGCTCCAACCTGACCTGTTAAAGCCTCTTCAGGAGTAGCTTCTCTTTTTGTTACCACTTTAACGTCAAAAGTTAAATTTTCTCCCGCTAACGGGTGATTATAATCAATTATAACTTCGTTATCATTAAAATCTTTTACTGTAACAGCTATTACCTGCCCATCAGGAGATTGTCCGTAAAGAGTCATGCCTTTTTGAAGTTCAATCCCTTCAAACTGACTTCTTGGAAGTTTTTCAACCAATTCTTCATTTCTTTGTCCATATGCTTCTTCAGCCGGTACTACTACCGTTTTTTCTTCACCGATTTCCATTTTTTCAACTTCTTTTTCAAGACCAGGTATAATTTGACCTTTTCCTGCGATAAATTCTAAAGGAGCTTGTCCTTTATTGCTATCAACTACTTCACCTTTTGAATTTTTAACTGTATATTCAATTCCGTATACTGTTGCCATTTTGTTCCTTTTGTAAATATTATAAGTTTTTATTATATCATATTATTTTAGTTTTTCCAACTCTTTTTTTGCCAATTTTGCATATTTAGAAGTAGGAAAATCGTTTATAAGTTTTTTAAACGTAAGTTTTGCAGCTTCTTTATTTCCCATTTTTTCAAAAGATATTCCTGTATGATATAAAAGCCTTGCCGTAAAAGAAGTTTTTTTAGGATAAAACTCTATACTTTTTTTATAATATCCCAGCGCTTCTTTATAATTTCCTTTTTTATAAGCAATTTCCCCTAAATAATAAGAACTTGTAGCCGGAAGATATCTTTTAGAAAGAGTATATAAAAACAGCTCTTTTGCCTTTTCATATTGTCCGGAGAAAAAATAATTTCTAGCTTTTTCAAACACTTCTTTTTTTGAAAGAGGTTTTTTACTCTCTTTTAACTGTTTTAAAATAGACTCTATAGAATTTTTCAGATATTCAAAATTTTCGTTCTGAACTTTTGTAATCGTTTTAATACTTTCTTTGAGATTATCCATATTTGAATTAATAATACTGATATTTTCTTCAAGATTTTTTATTTTTTCATCTAAATAATTTATTTTATCCAATGCGGCTTTAAACTCTTTTTTTAACTTGACAATTTCGCTTTTAGTATCGTCTATTTCTCCTAATAAATCATTAAAAGCGGAAATTTTCTCTTTTAAATCCGATATTGTCTGGTCATAAGAAACCAGTTTTATTTTAAATGATGACAAATTTTTAGAAAGTTTAGATATCTTTTGTTGCAAACTTTGGATTGATTTTTTATTTTGAAGAATAGCTTTTTCCTGAGGCGTAAGGCCGTAAGGAGAAGTGGAGTTAAGACCCGCGCTAAAGGGGTCAACTTCCGCAAACAGAAAAAGAGGTATAATTAAAAACAGTTTTTTCATACAATTCCTTTTTTAAGGAATTGTAGCGAAATTATGGTAAATAAGTGAAGTTATCTCTTCTGTTTAATCTCCAGCACCATTTTGCATGTGCCGTACATACAGGATTTAATTCACCGTAACTTATAACAGTAAGTTTTTTAGGGTCAACTCCAAGTTTAATTAAAGCGTTTTTAACACTGTTTGCTCTTTTAAGACCAAGAGCGTAATTGTATTCTTCAGTTCCCCATTCATCACAGTTACCTTCTATTCTTACCGTATAATTGCTAGGATTTTGTTTTATAAGTTCAGCAAGTTTTTCAACTTTAGGCCATTGGTCAGGTCTTATATTATATTTGTCAAAATCAAAATAAACAACGATACTTGCAAGTTTTTTTGCAAATTTTTGATTTTGCTGAGTTACAGTCACACTTGTAGGCACCTGATTTTCATTTGTAATAGTTTCTTCTTCAAGAGTTGCGTTTTGAGTGCTAACACTTTCTTGGGTACCCGTAGGTTGCATCATAGAAGTTTCGCTTGTTTGCTTCTCCGTTTGGGTCGGAGTTGTGTTTGTCAAGGCAGCATTTTCAATCTTAGGCTGTTTAGAACACCCCACCATAAGCATTAAAGCGGCTATTCCCGTTACAAGTAATGTTTTTTTCATTTTTGTCTCCTTTTTTTACCAATCAAATGATTGTAGAATTTTTGGCAAAGGGTAATAGAAAATTTTGTTTTCACTTAATCGTATTATACCAATTTTACTAAAAAAATTCTCTCTTTTAATAAACATTATAGAACTTCCGTCAACAGAAAAATTAGGAAAGGAGTTTTGTCCCTTAATTGTAAGTCTTTTTAAAGAATCATCTTCACTGTTGATTAAAAAAAGATTAAAAGTATTCGGTTTAAAAGCATTTGACGTTTCCCTGCTGCTAATTACCAGATAATTTTTATAAGCATCCACTCCCACCTGATTTTTTCCATGGTATAAAACTCTTTTTATTTTTTTATTCTTTAAATTTTTCTCAAAAATATAAGGCCTTCCGTATCTATCCGATACAAAAGCTATTTTGTCATCGTCCCAAAATTTTCCGTTTACGTCTATACCTTTATAAAAAGTAAGCCTTTTTAATTTTTTTAATTTTAAATCAAAAAGATAAACATCAGGCTGGGAGTTTTTTGCAAGAGTTAGCAAAATTTTATCTTTTTTTACATCTGAAACTATCAAAAGCCCCTCAGAAGAAAAAAGCTTCTCTTTTTTTCCTGTATAAATATTATACTTATACAAAACAGGAAGTCTTTCAAGTTTTGTAAAATAAATTTCTTTTTGTTTTTCATCAGCCCATTTAGGAAATATGTTAAGCCCCCCGCTTATAAGCCTTTTTTTATAAGAAAGGGTATAATCGCTGAGATAAATAGAAGCTTCTTTAGGGGCAGTTAAAAGAGAATAAACAACTTTTCTTATCAAAAATTTAGCGCTTGGCATATGAAAATATTCATTTATATCATACACCGCTTTATGAACCAAAAAAGGAAAATAGGCATATGAGTTAGACTTATATTTTCTTATAATATAAGGCTGTCCTTTTTTTAAATATTCAACCGTAAGTGTTTTAGCGTTTTTATCGTAATTAAAATTAAAAGAAAGAGTGGAATTGTTTTCTAGTTCAAAATGGTCCAAAACCTCAAAATCCATATTAAGAATTTTTTTAACTTCTTTAGGACCGTTAAACTTTATATTTATAGCCGGTTTATTTTCGAGATATTTGGTTATTACTATCTCTTTTGCATCTGCAAATAAAAATATAAGCAAAAATAAAAAAAATTTTTTCATCTATTCACCTTTGTCTGAAATAAAATATTTAAATTAAAATTTTTATCAAAATTCATATTTTCTATTAAAGAAATAAGCTCTTTTTGTTTCCTCTCATCGAGATTTGAATCCAAAATAATCACTTTCACTCTTCCTCCTGAAGAAATTACGTTTATTTTAGCATATTCTCCGGGAATATCAGAAATTTCATACCATATTTTTCCAATTTTATTAACAATTTTATCCACCTCCGCATCGCTTATTTTAGAAGAGGAGTTGTTCTGAAACTGAATATCTTCATTAATATCTTTAATTTTTGATAAATTCTTTTGAATTTTTTCTATACTTTTAAAACGGCTTTTTTCTTCAAACTTGGCAAATTTCACAGGAGTGGTATCAACATCCGCCCGTACATTTTTAAAAATATCTTTAAAATTAACATTTCCCCCTTTTGTAATCGATGTTTTAGAACCCTGTTTAACTTTTTTTTTCGGAGGAGTTTTTTTAGAAACCTCTTTTTTTATCTGTTTTTTTATACTTCTCTTAACTTCTTTTTTTTCAGATGAAGAAGTAATTAAAGAAGTATTGATGGCTGTATGGACCAAAACTTCTTTTGAAGTAGTTTCCGAATTAAAAAACAATTTATAAAAGAAAAAAAGTATACAAAAATAGATAAAAGAAGATAAAAAAAACGAAACAAGAAGCCTCATTTCGTTAAAAGTCCTATTTGAGAAAATCCTGTTTTAACCACAGCTGCATAAACCTTCATAAATTTATCGTATTTAATATTTTTATCGGCCGCAATATATACTAATGCATTTTTATTGTAATTTCCGTATTTTAAATTAAAATTTTCAAAAAAATCTTTTAGCGGTATTTTCTGTTTGTTTACGATAACGTAATCAGCATTTGGAATTGTTATTGTAATAGTGGCTTTTTTAACAGCCGGGGTTGTTTTACTGCCCTCTGGAAGATTTACACTTTTTTCCTGATAAGTGGACACCGTTACGCTAACCATTAAAATGGCCAGCAACACGAGCATTATGTCCACAAAAGGAGTTATATTTAAATCAGGTTTTTTCATTTGCTAAGATACATATCCCTTTGCATTTTTAAAGTAGCTATTAAATCGTCGACTTTTTTAGCAAGAATTTGATGAAAACTATAAGCCGGGACAGCCACTATAATCCCTATAGCGGTAGCTATTAAAGCATCTGCAATAGCGGGTGCTATCATATTAATAGTCGTTACGCTTTTCATTCCCGCAAAAGCGTTTAAAATACCGACCACTGTTCCGAAAAGTCCTATAAAAGGCGCTGTAGAAGCCACTATACTTAAAAAAATAAGCCCATTCTTAGCCTGTTTTTTAGCGCCTTCTATACAGGCATCAAAAGTATACTTATTTATTTTTGACGCTTTTTCTATACAGCTTTTTAAAGATGAATTCATAGGAAAAACTTCGCTCATAACAATAGAATTAAGCGCTTCTTCTTCTCTTTTAACCCAAGAAATTAAAGATATATACTTGTAGATAAAAACAAAAAAGACAAAAAAAAGATAAATTCCAAGCCATCCGATTACTACAATGTTAACCGGATTACTTAGAATTTTAGATAGCTCTGGCAGCACTTTCTATCTTTGCCTCAACCGCTGCAACTAATGCATCAGAATCAGCAGCGTCTTTGATTAACTGTTTGGCTTTCTCAATAGCTTGGGCTATTTCACTTTCGCTGCTTCCCACAACAGGAACAGCACCGTCAACCAAAACATTTACATGGTCAGGAGTTACTTCAACATATCCCCAGTTAACAGCTATGACCTCTTCTTTTCCGTTTTCTTTTTTTATGGTTATAAGACCCGGCTGCAGTGTCGTTACTAAAGGAGAGTGTCCCTCAAGAACACCAAACTCCCCATCAATTCCAGGAAAAGTCGCTTCTTTAATTTCCCCTTGGAAAATTCTTCCAAGAGGAGTTACTATATCAATTTTCATTTTTAAGCCTTTTGTTGCATCTTTTTAGCTTTTTCAATCGCCTCGTCTAAATCTCCAACCATATAAAATGCGTTTTCCGGTAAATCATCAACTTTACCTTCAAGAATAGCTTTAAATCCTTCAATAGTTTTATCAAGAGTCACATATCTTCCATCCGCTCCTGTAAATACTTTTGCAACAAAGAACGGTTGAGAGAGGAATTTTTCAATTTTTCTAGCTCTTTGAACAATTAGTTTATCTTCTTCACTTAATTCGTCCATACCAAGAATTGCGATAATATCTTGTAAGTCTTTATATTTTTGCAATACTTCTTGAACTCCTCTTGCTACTTTATAATGTTCTTCACCTACGATTTGAGGGTCAAGAATTCTACTTGTAGAATCTAACGGGTCAACCGCAGGATAAATACCTTTTTCGGCAATTTTTCTGTTTAGAACCGTTGTTGCGTCCAAATGCGCGAAAACCGCTGCAGGCGCCGGGTCAGTTAAGTCGTCAGCCGGTACGTATACAGCCTGAATAGATGTAATAGAACCTTTTTTAGTTGACGTAATTCTCTCTTGTAATTGCCCCATTTCAGTAGCAAGTGTCGGCTGATAACCAACCGCACTAGGAATTCTTCCAAGAAGGGCTGACATCTCAGCACCAGCCTGGGCAAATCTAAATATGTTGTCGATAAACATAAGTACGTCTCTATTTTCTTCATCCCTGAAGTATTCAGCCATTGTAAGACCAGTCATAGCAACCCTGTTTCTACATCCCGGAGGTTCGTTCATCTGACCGTAGCACAGTGCAACTTTATCAAGAACCCCACTCTCTTTCATTTCATGATAAAGGTCGTTACCTTCCCTTGTTCTTTCACCAACTCCGGCAAATACCGAATAACCGCTGTGTTTATAAGCAACGTTGTGGATAAGCTCCATAATAATAACCGTTTTACCAACTCCAGCCCCACCGAATAGACCGGTTTTTCCACCTTTCATATAAGGACATAAAAGGTCTACTACTTTAATACCTGTTTCAAAAACTTCCATTTTAGTTGACTGTTCATCAAACGGAGGAGGGTCTCTGTGAATAGACCATCTCGGAACATCGGCAGGAATAGGTTCACCATTATCGATAGGATCACCTGTTACGTTAAAAATTCTTCCAAGAACAGCTTCACCTACAGGAACCTTAATAGGACCTCCGGTAGCTTCTACTTTTGTACCTCTTTTTAAACCGTCTGTCAAATCCATAGCAATAGTTCTAACTATATTATCACCAATTTGAGCCGCAACTTCAAGTACAACTTTTCTTTTTTTACCTTCTGCTTCAAACTCTACAATAAGCGCTTCGTTAATTTCAGGAACTTTATCTCCGTCAAATTCAACGTCGATAACCGGACCTAAAACTTGTATTACTTTACCTTCCATTTTACTCCTTTATTTTTTCTTCATAGCTTCGATAGCCGTTACTATCTCGATAAGTTCTCTTGTAACGTTTTCTTGTCTTACTTTATTGTATTCTAACGTTAATTGTTTTACCATTTCCTGAGCATTATTAGTAGCGGCATCCATAGCCTGCATTCTCGCACTATGTTCACCGGCTAGTGAATCTAAAAGAGTATAATACATTGTATACTCTAAATATTTTTTAACCAGACTCTCAAGAATCAATTCATAATCATCTGTAGGTTCCACTTCTAAAAATTCCTGAGAATCTTTTACTTCCACTTCAATAGGAAGCATTTCTTTAATATGAACCATTTGAGTAAGTTTGTTTACATACCCGTTATAAATTAAAATGATGTTATCAATTTCCTCTTCTACAAAATCGTTATATGATTTTTCTATCACTTCAGCCGCTTTTTTATAATCAGGCGATGAAGAAAGTCCAACTATTTCTTCATACATTTCAATACCGACAAATCTAAAATATTCGATAGCTTTTTTACCTATTACTTTAAGTCTTATCTTAACTTTTTTAGCTTTAAGCTCTTCAATTGTTGCAAGAGTCGATTTAATTGTCTGAATATTAAATCCGCCGCAAAGACCTTTATCAGCCGTTACTACGATAATATCAACTTTTTTTGGTTCTTGAATATTTGCAAATGCCCTTAAATTAATACTATCTTTAATAGATGAAAGTTTTGCCGAAATTTCTTTCATAACTTCGTCTATTTTCCTGGCATATTCTCTGGACATTAAAAGAGATTCTTCTGCCCTTTTAAGTTTTGCCGTAGACACGAGCTTCATTGCCCGTGTTGTTTTTTGAGTGTTTTTTACACTACTTATTTTTGATTTTAATTCTTTTAAAGTTGCCATTTAATTATCCTTCTGGATTGAACTGAGCCTTGAATTCTTCTAACGCTTTTTTAAGTAGCTCTTCAGTTTCCTCGTCAAGTTTTTTCTTAGTTCTGATATTTTCGAAAATTTGAGGATACTTAGTTTCAATAAACGGATAAAGCTCATCTTCGAATTTTCTAACTGCTTTTACAGGAATATCATCTAAATATCCTCTTGTACCGGCATAAATAATTACAACCTGTTTTTCAACAGGAAGCGGTTGATGAGCAGGCTGTTTTAAAATCTCAACAAGTCTTTGTCCTCTTTCAAGCTGTTTTCTACTAGCTTCGTCTAAGTCGCTCGCAAATTGAGCAAATGCTTCAAGTTCTCTATATTGGGCAAGTTCAAGTCTTAAAGTACCCGCAACTTGCTTCATAGCTTTAATTTGAGCGGCACCACCAACCCTTGAAACAGATAGACCTACGTTAATTGCTGGTCTTATACCTTTGTTAAATAGATTAGTTTCAAGGAAAATCTGACCGTCGGTAATAGAAATTACGTTTGTTGGAATATAAGCCGCAACGTCTCCACCTTTTGTTTCGATAATCGGTAAAGCCGTTAAACTTCCTGCACCGAGTTCATCATTAAGTTTAGCTGCTCTTTCAAGTAATCTACTATGCAAATAGAATACGTCTCCCGGATACGCTTCTCTTCCCGGAGGTCTTCTAAGAAGCAATGACATTTCTCTGTACGCATCTGCATGTTTACTTAAATCATCATAAATAATTAAAGCATGTCTTCCGTTATCCCTGAAATATTCACCCATTGTAACACCTGCATAAGGCGCAAGGAATTTTAAAGATGCAGCTTCAGAAGCGCTTGCATTTACAACAATAGTATATTCCATTGCTCCATGCTCTTCAAGAATTCTTACTATATTGGCAACAGTAGATTGTTTTTGTCCAATAGCCACATAAATACAAATAACATCTTCACCTTTTTGATTTAGAATAGTATCTATAGCAACGGTAGTTTTACCTGTTTGTCTATCACCGATAATAAGTTCTCTTTGCCCTCTTCCGATAGGAACAAGTGCGTCAATAGCTTTAATACCTGTTTGAAGAGGCTCATGAACAGATTTTCTAGCCATAATTCCAGGCGCTTTTTCTTCCACATATCTGTATTCAGCAGCTTCTATTTCACCTTTACCGTCAATCGGTTCACCAAGAGCGTTTACAACCCTTCCTATCAACCCTTCTCCAACAGGAACAGAAATCAGTTTTCCAAGTCTTTTTACACTGCTCCCTTCAACGATTTCAGTACCTTTACCAAGTACAACCACCCCAACGTTATCTGCTTCAAGGTTAAATACCAAACCTTTTTCACCAGTTTCAAACTCAACCATTTCACCAGCCATTGCATTTGTAAGACCGTAAACTTTAGCTATACCGTCAGCAGAATAAATAACTTTTCCGACTTCTTCAACATCTACTTTCAGTTCGTAGTTTTCAATTCTCTCTTTTATAATTTGCGTGATTTCCTGTACCACTTAAACTCCTTTCGTTTAGATTGCTTTTAATATTTGACTCAATAAATCTTGTTTGATTCTATCTTCTAAAATAGAAACCTCAACATTTAACACATCAACAAATACTTTAATACCGTTTAAATCTACATCTTTCAACTGTAATTTAATTGTTGCATTAAACTCTTTTGAAAGTTTTTCTTCAATCGCTTTTAAAGTATCTTCGCTAACTTTACCTTCAACCAAACCTGCATAAGTGTTAAAGAGTTTAGATACTTTTTCATACACACTTTGATGAATCTCTTTTAAGAGGTCTACTCTTTTATTTTCAAGTAAAATTTTAATAAAATTTACAAATTTTGGATTATTGCTTTCTCCTATTTCTTGTAAAATTTTTACTTTTTCTTCTAACGTTAAAAGAGGAGATTTAACAATCAAGATAAATTTAGGATTTTTAGCCACCAATGCAAGTCTTGCAACAGCTTCGTAAACTTCTACAATTTCATCCTCGCTTAATGCCGCTAATAAAGCTTTTGTATACTTTTCAACTATCATTATGCCGCCTTTAATATAAGTTTTGCTGCATCTTCGCTTGTAATATGGATATCTTTAAGAATCTCTTCCATAAACTCTTTAACAGCCTCTTGTTTTGTTTTTCTAATTTCAGATTCTTTAAACTCTTCAAAATGTTTTTGAAGTAATGTTATTTCTTCTTCTACTTGAGCTTTTATTTTACTTTCAACAAGTTCTGCTTCTTTTTTTGCGGTTTTTATAATTTCTTCCGCAAGTTTTTTAGCTTCTTCAAGTTCAGCTTTTAAAGCCTCTTTCTTTGCTTTTGACTCTTTTAATTTCTCTTCAATTTCCTGAAATTTTCTCGCAATACTTTCTCTTCTTTCGGCAAAAAATCTTTTTATCTTATCTCCTACAAGATACCACAGCAATGCAACAAAAATTAAAAAGTTTATCGTTCTTGGAATAATATCGGTACCACCATTTGCAGCTTCGTTAGCAAATAAAGCTACACCGCTTAATACTAAAAGAAGTTTTTTCATGCCGCCTTCCTTATTTTGTTTTCAATAAGTGATTTAATATCCTCTTTATCTTTTAAGAGTTCATTTAATATTTTTTCTTTTTCTTTTTGAAGTTCAAGTTTTAAAGACTCTTTTGCCTCTTCTATCTCTCTTGCTTTAAGAGCTTTAATTCTTTCGGCTTCTTCACTTGCTTTCATTTTAGCCTCTTCAACTATTTTTCTTGCATCGTCTCTTGCAAGTTTTAAAATAGTCTGAATTTCTTCTTCAATTTCTTTTGTTTCTTCAGTGTTTTTCGAAATCATTTCAAGTTCTGTTTTCAACTTTGCTTCTCTTTCATCCATAAACTTAACCAACGGATCAAAAAGCCACATCTTTAAAAGCACCATAGTGATTAAAAAGATACCGGCTTCTATCAGCATAACGCCAATATTTAAGTCTAACATCAAATCTCCTTTTTGTGAAATTTTAACATAAATTTAATTTGTATTGTCCAAAAGTTTTTTCAATTTTTCTAAATCTGTTTCTTTTTTAAACTTTATTTTTATATAGTCTTTTCCTATTTCAGTTTTTAACCCCATCTTTTTTAAAAAGCTGCTTATTTCTACAATCTCTTCATTTATTTTTTCTTCTTTAGGTTCTTTTAAAGTTTTTATAAATTTTTCAGTTTCTCTTACGTTTAAATTTTCTTTTTCTATTTTTTCTACTACTTTTTCTATTTTATCCTCAGGCAAAGAAACTAATATTTTTGCATGCCCAAAAGAAATTTCCTGTTTTTTTATTTTATCTATTATTTTTTCGGGAAGATTTAAAATTCTGAGCATATTTGTAACATAACTTCTACTTTTACCCAGATTCTTAGCAAGTTCGTCATGAGTATAACCGTGTTTTTTTATTAACTCATGAAGACTTAAAGCTATTTCTATCGGATTTAAATCTTCTCTTTGAATATTTTCTATTAAAGCGTATTCTCTTAAATCATCAAGCGTATAATCAACGACAATTGCTTTTATTTTATCTTTTCCAAGTTTTTTAGTAGCCCTTAATCTCCTCTCTCCGGCTACTAAAATATAATTTTCCTCATCTTTTTTAATAACCAGTACCGGTTGTAAAAGTCCATGTTTTCTTATTGAACTCGCAAGTTCTTCAATAGATTTTTCATCAAACTCACGTCTAGGCTGATAAGGGTTTGGAACTATTTTTTCTATTTCGATTTCGTTAACACCGCTTTTAGGAAGGCCTTTTAAATATCCCGCTTCTGCATCTTCTAAAATAGCTCCTAAACCACGGCCAAGTCTTTTCATTCGTTACTCTCCAATATTTTTTTAGCAAGCATTTCATAAGCTATAGCCCCGCTGCTTTTTATATCGTATAAAATAATGGGTTTGCCGAAACTCGGGGCTTCTGCAAGCCTTACGTTTCTTGGGATAATAAGAATATTGCCCTGCTCGTTTATAAAAAGCATATCTCTAAAATGCCTTACCAAATCGGCTAATACCTGTTTTGAGAGATTATTTTTTTTCGAATACATAGTAGGCAAAAGACCTTTTATCTTCAATTTAGGATTTGTGGTGTGCTGTAAAAGTTTTATGGTTTTCATAAGCTGGGCTAAACCTTCAAGAGCAAAAAATTCTGTTTGAGTAGGAATTATAACACTATCGCTTGCATTAAGGGCGTTTATGGTAATAAGACCTAAGGTAGGAGGAGTGTCTATTATTATGTAATCATAATCGGTATTTAAGTCTTTAATTCTTTTTTTTAATATCATTTCTTTATCTTCAAAATCTTCAAACTCTCTTTCAATCCCTACAAGACCTATATTAGAAGGAATTAAATCAAGAGTCGGCAATGTAGTATTTAATACAACTTCATTAATATTTTTACTGCCTATAAGCACATGATAGAGATTATATTCATAATCGTTCTTATAAAATCCAAGAGACGATGTTGCATTCGCCTGAGGATCGGCATCAATCAACAATATTTTTTTATCCGCTATTGCCAAACTTGCGGCAAGATTAACCGCGGTGGTTGTTTTACCGACCCCACCTTTTTGATTAGCCACTGAAATTACTTCTATCATCTTCTTGAATACACCTTTTTTCCGTTTTTCATCAAAGCGCCGTCTTTATCAAGCTCACCGTCGATGCCGAATATTTTTTTTGTTTTTTCAAACTCTTTTTTATATTCTTCAATCACTTTGTCAAATTTTGGCTTTTGTTCCAATCTTATAAAAAAGTTTTGCAAAATTTTATCATTTTTTATTTCAATATCCAAGCATCCGAATTCCTCAGAAGGAGAAAATTTAGTGTTTAAACCTATACCGCATACAATAACCTCTTTTTTCAGGTTCGTAATAACTCCCCCTATTTTAAGAGGTTTTTTACTTATTAAATAAATATCATTTGGCCATTTTAATACCGCACAACTTCCAAAATCGTTTAACGTTTTTTTAAAAATCCATCCAAAATAGATTGAAAAACTCTGAAGAGGTACATTTTCAAAAAAATTTAAAGGATAAGCAAAGGAAAAAAACAGATTTCCTTTTTTTCCTATCCACTTATTCCCCCTGCTTCCTATGCCGTCAACTTGGTAATCGCTCCAGACACACACAGGAAGCTTATATTTATCTAAATTTTTTAAAAGGTATTTTTGAGTAGAATCTATCTCTTCAAAATATATTATATTCATTCTAAAATATTTTGCCCCGTTTTTAATCTCTTTCCGTTTACATAATCAACGGCAAAGACTTCTTTTTTACCCGGCACTTGAACTTTAATAAGCTTAATCCTGCCTTCTTTACAGCCTACAATCACCCCCTCACCGTCTATTTCAATAATCTCGCCTGCATTGTTTTTAGAATCGGTATCAATTAATTCCATTTCGTTTATTTTAAAATTTTGGGTAAAAATTCCAGGCCATGGCTGAAAAGCCCTGTATTTCCTGTCAATTAATTCAGCACTGTTAAAATCCACAAATCCGTCTTGCTTTTTTATTTTAGGAGAGTAAGTTGCAAAAATATCGCTCTGTTTTAGAGGTTTTATATTTGAAAAATTATCAATTGTATAAATTATCTGTTTTGCGGCTATATCAGCCAGCTCATTAAACAAATCTATACTTGTTTTTCTGCCTACCTCCGTATAATCCCAACACAAAATATCTCCCGTATCAAGCCCCTCATCCATAAGCATTGAAGTAACACCTGTATATTTGTCACCGTTTAAAATAGCGCTTTGAATAGGACTAGCACCTCTGTATTTAGGAAGAAGCGAAGCATGAAGATTTATGCATGGGGCCGTATTTAAAACATTTCTAGGAAGTAAAAGTCCATATGCCGCAACCACTATAAAATCTGGATTAAATCTTTTAAGATTTTCATTTTTTAAACTGCCTGGAGTAAAAACTTCAAAACCTTTTTCAAGAGCATATCTTTTAACCGGAGTTGGGGTCAATATTTTTTTTCTTCCCACCGGTTTATCGGGCTGAGTATAAACGGCAGTAATGTTATGCTTTTTAGCCAGAGCATCCAAAATTTTTACGGCGTAATCGGGACTTCCCATAAAAACTATATTCATAACATCATACCCTTAATCATGAAAAATATCATAGCCGCAAGCAATGCCGCTACAGGCACTGTTATAATCCATGCCGCAATTATTTTTTTGAAAAGGTCTCTTTTAACATATTTTACTTTTTCCTCTTTTTTAAGGATTTTTTTGTATCTTTTTAAAGCTTTTTCCAAATCTTCAATAATTTCTATAAGCTCTACAATTCTTTTGTAATCATCTTTACTTTTATCAGCTTTTTCCTGCAATTCTTTAAGTTCAAGCTCATATGTTTTTAGTTTTTTTTCTATTTCTTTTAGTTCTTTTTCAATTTCATCTTCTTTTTGTTCAACCAAATGAAGCCATTCTCTTAAAAATCCAACTCCAAATATAGCGCCTATAGCAATATGTGTAGAACTGACAGGAAGACCCAGCTGGGAAGCTATAATAACCGTAATAGCCGCCGCAAGCGCCACACAAAAGCCTCTAATAGGATCTATTTTTGTAATTTCATTTCCCACCGTTTTGATAAGTTTAGGTCCGTATAAAGCCAGACCTATGGAAATTCCGACAGCCCCTATTGCCATTACCCAAAAAGGAATGGAAGATTTTGGAGAAATTCCGCCGTTCATAACGGCATCGGCAATTGCCGCAAGAGGTCCTACTGCATTTGCCACGTCATTTGCCCCGTGAGCAAAACTCAAAAGAGCTGCGGCAAAAACCAAAGGCACCGTAAAATATTTATTTATTCCTTCTCTATCGTTTTTTATTTCTTCTTTTTTAAGTTTAGCAACCATATAGAAATATACGATTACCGCTAAAATTAAAGCGAAAATCGAAGCTACTCCGAATGTGGGTTTTTTCGTGTGAGGAAGAAAACTTAAAACATTAGTGATATCCACCCAAACGTTTTTTAAACCTTTCATAGTAAGATATGTAACAAAAGCCCATGTCATAATAGCGACATAAACAGGCACCCACTTTCTTGCCGCACTTACTTTATCTTCTTTAAAAATAATCGTCTTTTTTATTGAATAAAGAAAAGCCGCGGCTATTATTCCTCCAAGAACGGGAGAAATAACCCAAGAAGCGGCTATTTTACCCATCGTTGCCCAGTTTACTATAGCAAACCCCGCAGCAGCGATACCAGCTCCCATAACACCCCCTACTATTGAGTGAGTAGTGGATACGGGGGCTTTAAAGGCGGTAGCCAAATTCAACCAAAGAGCGGCGGCTAAAAGAGCGGACATCATAGCCCATATAAACATATTGACATCACCGTTAAAAGCATTTATGTCAATAATCCCTTTTCTAATGGTATTTGTAACATCGGCACCCGCTATAAGAGCTCCCGCAGCTTCAAAAACGGCCGCAATAATAATCGCACCCGTAAGACTTAGCGCCTTACTTCCAACAGCAGGTCCTACATTGTTAGCAACATCGTTTGCTCCTATGTTCATAGCCATATAAGCACCGAAAACAGCCGCTATTACCAAAAACAGATTATTCGGAACATTTCCGGTTTTTGCATAAGTAAATAAAATAACAACGGCGATAAACAAAAGACCTATTCCAAGTCTCATCAAATCTATACCGGCAGATTTTCTGGCTTTTTTTTCAAGTTTGGAGATAGTTTGAAGTTCCATGAGCACCTCTTTTTTTTAAAGAATTTTACAAAAAGAAAATAAATATGTAAATGGGGATAAGCATTATCCGAATTTTCCTGAAATATAATCCGCCGTATTTTTCTTTTTAGGATTTAAGAAAATCTGTTCGGTCGTTCCAAACTCAATCAATTCTCCCAAATACATATATGCGGTAAAATCACTTATACGGCTTGCTTGTTGCATATTATGCGTAACTATTACGATAGTGACTTTATCTTTTAACTTGGTTACCAACTCTTCAATCGCAACAGTTGAAATAGGGTCAAGAGCACTTGTGGGCTCATCCATCAAAAGAACTTCAGGTTCTACCGCAATAGCCCTTGCTATACACAACCTTTGCTGCTGACCTCCGCTAAGCCCTCTTGCATCATCTTTTAATCTCTCTTTTACCTCATCCCAAAGAGCCGCTCCTTTTAAAGCCGCTTCCACTCTTTCATTAAGTTCCTTTTTATCCTTTTTTCCCTGAAGCCTTAAACCGTAAGCTATATTGTCATAAATACTCATAGGAAAAGGGGTGGGTTTTTGAAAAATCATCCCTACTCTTTGTCTTAAGTTTATAAGTTCGTTTTCTTTTTTATAATTAAGAATATTTTCCATCTCTTTTGTTTTTTGATTTTTTAAAAGAATTTCCCCTTCATACCTGTTTCCGGGATATAAATCATGAATTCTGTTTAAACTTCTAAGAAGCGTCGATTTACCGCATCCGCTCGGACCTATAAGAGCAGTCACCTTTTTTTCATATACAGGCAAATTTATTTTTTTCAGACTTGGCTTTTCAGCCCCTGCATATGTAAAACTGAAATTTTTTATATCCATAACTTTTTCTAAATTCATCTTTTTTTCTCCTTAACTATATATCTTCCCAAAAGATTTATCACCAAAACAAACAGTGTTAGTAAAAAAGCACCAGCCCATGCAATATCCACTAAATTTTTATCCGGCATTGTAGAGAGATTATAAATGGCTACCGTTAAACTCGGAAATTCCCTGTTTAAATCAAGCGTAAAATATTCATTGTTTCCGCTTGTAAATAAAAGAGGAGCCGTCTCTCCTATTATTCTGGCAAAAGCCAATAAAAATCCGGTCATAATTCCGACTTTCGCCGCTTTTAAAATAATATCGAAAATAACTTTATATTTAGGAGCCCCAATAGCAATTCCGGCTTCTCTAAGTTCTCTTGGAACGAGTCCGAGCATATCATCCGTAGTTCTTACAATAACAGGTATCATCATAACGGCAAGAGCCAAAGCGCCTGCCCAACCGCTCATATGGCCAAACGGCATTACCACAATTGCATAAATAAACGTCCCGATAACAATGCTAGGAGCCGACATCATAACGTCTGAAAGATTTCTTATAAACGCGGCGTATTTATTTCCAAAAGAGTATTCCTGAAGATAAATACCTGCAATCATTCCTATAGGAACACCTATTATAACCGCCAAAAACGCCAAAATAAACTGCCCGATTAATAGATTTCTAAGCCCGTTATTAACTAAATCATTCGTAAAAATATGAATATTTAAAGCATTTATGCCTTTTAACGTAAGGGTAATTAAAATCCAAAATAAAAATATTAATCCCATTAAAGCGGCAAGAGTCGATAAAAATAAAACTATTTTATTGATAACAAGCCTCATTTTTTATCCCTTAAAAAATAAAATTTAGCAAAACTTATAACAAGAAATGAAATTACGAATAAAATTAACGCCAAATAAAAAAGAGCGCTTAAACTCATACCGCTGCTTTCGGCAAAATTATTGGCAAGAACAACCGGTATGGAAACACTCGGGTCGGTAATTTTTTCAGGTAATTTAAACACTCCTCCTATAACAAAAGCAACCGCCATAGTCTCACCAAGAGCTCTGCCTAAAGCCAAAATCATACTTCCTATTATCCCGCTTTTCGCATAAGGAAAAATTACGTCTTTTATTACCTCAAATTTCGTAGCTCCCATCGCATATGCGGATTCTTTTAAAACATTTGGAGTGGTATTCATACTGTCTCTGCTTAAAGAAGCCATAAAAGGAATAATCATAATCCCAAGCACCAGCCCCGCTACCAAAAGACCGACACTGCCTCCTCCAAAAATCTTGCTAACAACGGGACCGAAATAAAAAAGCCCCCACATTCCGTAAATTATACTCGGAATTGCCGCCAAAAGTTCAATAGCCACTCCCACAGGTTTTGATATATAAAAAGGTGCGATTTCGCTTAAAAATACGGCTATTCCCATGGCAATAGGCACGGCAAAAGCCATAGCGATTACCGTAGATAAAACAGTTCCCACTATCGGAATAAGACCTCCGTAAATCACTTTTGAATTTTGAGATAAAGCATCTTCATCTTTTATTGCTATATCCTCTTTATCAGTTTGTATAATTTCCTCTTGGTCAACCGGAACATCTCCTCCGATATCTTCTTCTTCCACTACGATATTTTCATTGTCTTGATTTTCCAGTACTTTGTCTTGATTGTTTGAAGGTTTGTTTGGATTAATACTCACTCCCCACCTCGGGTCGATTAAAAATTTAATTCCGTATTCTTTAATCGCGGGTTTGGCATATAAAAACAAAACAACGAAAATACCGGTAAGCAAAAAAAGAATGGTAGTAGCACTTAAAGCCGATAATCTTTTAAAAATATTCTCCATCTATTTCCTTTATGACCTAATTTGAAGGGGCTATTCCTTTTTGCTGCCAATATTTTTTTATTTGAGCTTTTACACTGCTAGGAAGCGGTACATATCCGAGATTTTGAGCCACTTCATCATGGTCATAAGCATAACTGAAAAAGCTTGTAACTTTTTTATCGTTCTCACTCTTTTCTTGAGGTACCAAAATAAACGTAGCGGCGATTATCGGATACCCTTTTTTAGGATAAGCGATTATTTTATAAAAATCGTTTTTAGGGTTGAATCCGGCATACGCCACACCTTTAGCAAAGTTTTCAGGATTTGGTTTTACAAACTCTCCGTTTGCCGCCTGAAGCGTAGCCATTTTTAGATTGTTTTTTAGCGCATCCGCATAATCCACATATCCTATCGAGTACAGATTTGTTTTTATTGCGGCACTAACTCCGAAATTTCCTTTTCCGGCAATTCCCCTGCCCTGCTCGTCAGTAGGCCAGTTAATAAGTTTTTTAGCCCCGTAATATTTTCTCCAAAGAGAGCTCATTTTGCTTAAATAATATGTAAAGTTAAAAGTCGTTCCCGATTTATCGCTTCTGTGAACGAAAATAATTTTTTTATGAGGAAGTTTTTCATGCGGATTATATTTTACGATAATCGGATTGTCCCAATATTCTATAGTCCCTAAAACAATTCCCTCAACAGCGGCTTCGCTTAGTTTAAGATTTTTAACTCCTGGAATGTTGTAACTTAATACAATACCGCCTACCACTGTAGGGAATTGGTAAAGTTTGGCTTTTTTAAGAGTTCTTGGACTTAAAGGTTTATCGGTTCCTCCAAAATCAACATGTCTTAAAGCCACTTCTTTTATACCCGTTCCGCTTCCGGTAGGTGTATAATTTACTTTATTATTTGTTTCCTGATAATACCCTTTTATCCACTGTTTATAAACGGGATACGGAAAAGACGCACCGGTTCCGTTAATACTCCAGGCAAAAGAACTGACCGCTGCCATCGCAATTGAGGCTATTATTTTTTTCATATCTCTCCTTTTTGTTTTGTTGGCAAAATTATAAAAAAGAAAAATAACAATTCAATAACAATCCTAAAAAAGTCTCTATGATATAATTAACGAAAAAAGGAACAATAATGCTTATAGAAAAAAAACTAAACGAATTAAACGAAAAGTTTTATTTATATGTAAGCGCGATTGAGGAATCTTTACAAAAAAAAGATTTAACGGATGAATTTTTTTTAATAGACTTAAAAGAGTTTGACAATGAAATCATAAAGGTTTTAGCTCTTTATCATCCTCAGGGAGAATTTTTAAGACTCGCCGTAGCATATCTGAAAATAACATCTTTTTTAGCTAAAATTAAAAAATCGGTAAAAGCGTTTATAAAAAAATATAATTTCGAAAATGAAAAAATAGACGCCCTTTATCAAAACGCATTAAGCTCTATTACCACTTTGAAACTTTCAATCAAAAGCGATAATATTGAAGACGCCTACTCTACAATTATAAGTTACGAAAAAATCGCCGATGAAATATATAAAGAACTCGTACTTCAAATGAAAGAAGAAGAAAATATAGATATGATTTTAAAAACGTTAAATATCGCAAAAAAACTTGAAAGAATCAGTGACAGCGTAAAAACCATAGCAAAATATATGCTCTTTGCCAAAGAAGGTATCGATATTTAAATAAAGGAGAATTATGTTAATAGCCATAATCGAAGACGAAGAAGATTTACTAGAACTTCTTGAATTTAATCTGCAAAAAGAGGGATACGACGTGGTGGGGTTTTTAACCCCTAAAAAAATAAAAGACTTTTTAGAAGAAGAATCACCCGATTTACTTATAGTAGATAGAAATCTTCCGTTTATGGAAGGAAGCAGACTCGTAAAAGAAATAAGAGAAAAAGGCTATGAAATACCGGTAATTTTTTTAACGGCAAAAAACAGCGAAGAAAATATTTTAGAGGGCTTTGAAGCAGGCTGCGATGATTATATTACAAAGCCTTTTAACATAAAAGAACTGATTGCCAGAGTAAAAGCCGTATTAAAAAGAAACAGAAAATTCCATGATATCATCACTTATAAAAACGCAAAGCTCGATATAAACAACCATACCTTGACAATTGAGGGTATAGAAATACCTCTAACCAATAACGAATTTACACTTCTAAAAGTTTTTTTTGAAAATCCAAACAATATTATTCCAAAAAGTCAAATAGCCGATATTTTGGAAATAAGCGAAAAAAGCGTAAATGTTGCTATCAGCAGATTAAATCATAAAACAAATCTGCTTGAATCGATAAGAGGAATAGGATATAGGTTAAAATGAAAAAAATGCTTAAAAATTTTTTATTTAAAGAAGAATTAAAAGAGCTTGAAGATTTAAGAAAAGAAAATAAAAGATTAAAAAAAGAGAATAAAAAATTAAAAATAACAAACTCCTTTAAAGACGAAGTAATTTCAGCTATATCTCATGAATTCAAAAACCCTATTTCTATTATCAACGGATATATCGAAACTATAATTCATACAAATTTAGACGAAAAAACCAAAATGAAATTCTTAAAAAAAATTCAAAAAAACACAAAACGGTTATCAGAACTGCTTGATAGACTCTATTTAATAACCAAACTTGAAAATAAAAAACTCAAACCAAAATTTAGCGTCTTCAGAGTTGATGAATGCGCAAAAAATCTAATTGAAAGCATAGATGAGGAAAGAATTGTTTTAAAAGCTGAAAAAATATTAATTTACGCAGATAAAAATCTCTTTGAAATAATATTACAAAATCTCATCTCAAACGCTTTGAAATATTCAAAAAAAGAAATTACCGTAAAAATCGGCAGCATAGTTGAAGTTATCGATAAAGGCCAGGGAATAGAAGAAAAAGACATTGAAATGATTAAAGAAAAATTTTACAGAGTGGCGAAAAACGACTGGGATAATTCATTGGGATTAGGATTAACGATAGTGGAACATATTTTAAAACTTCACGGGACCACTCTTCACATAGAAAGCAAAAAAGGAAAAGGAAGCAGATTTTATTTTGATATTACTTCATTAAAAGATAAGGTATCCCAAGTATAATAGAAGTAAGTATTAAAAGTCCTATAAAAATCCCTCCCATAAACAGCCAGAAATTAAAAGGTTTTTTTTCGTTTTTATTTTCTTCATTCATTACATATCTCCTTTACGTCTCTAAAGCTGGCTTTTACATATGTCGTATCTTCCGGAGTGCATAAAAGCACCCCCTCATCAGGTGACATTAAATTAAACAAATCTTCAAGCGCGTCAATATTAAGCGCTTTATAACCCTTTTCTTTTATATAAGCGATGCTTTGTAAATCGTTTACAGCAAAAATCACTTCTTCATTTAATTTTTTTACAGCTTCAATAGCAGCGTCTATTCTTTTTAATCTATCTTCTTTATTTCTATCTCCGGTATAAACATAACAATACTTAATCATTAATTTCCTTTTTGGACTATTATAACAAATTAAGGCACTGACTAAATAAAGTAAAACAATTGTAAATTTTAATGTAATAAAAGCGTTAAAAAAGTGCACCTAAAGTGTAACGGTTTGCACTTTTTAGCTTTTAGGATATGTTTAAAAATTTGCTCTCTTGTTGAGCGTATTTAGTCAGTTCCCAAATTAAGACTTTTTCTCTCTCATTTTTATATACATATGAATAATATCAATAGCCGCAGGGGTCACCCCGCTGATTTCACTTGCCTGAAACAGAGTTTTAGGTCTTACTTTTTCAAGTTTTTCAACAACTTCACGGCTAAGTCCCGGAATTCCTTTGTATTCAAAATCTTCTGGAATTTTTACGCTTAACATCTCTTTCATTTTATCTATTTGAGATTTTTGTTTTTCGATATAGT
Organism: Caminibacter sp.; assembly: GCF_053999135.1. Taxonomy (NCBI): domain Bacteria; kingdom Pseudomonadati; phylum Campylobacterota; class Epsilonproteobacteria; order Nautiliales; family Nautiliaceae; genus Caminibacter; species Caminibacter sp. The sequence continues at coordinate 4,244 of NZ_JBMXVQ010000076.1, read as the reverse complement.
GATGATACCTGCTCTCAATAAGTAACTGTTCAAGAGCTTCATCGCTTAAATCTTTAAGCTCAGGAACCAGTTTTAACAGTTTTTCTTTATCAAACGTATGACGACCCACTATTTTTCTAAGTTCCATTTTGCTTTGAATTTTTTCTTCACCCATTTCCTGAAGTTTAGCGTTTATTTCTTTATTAGGCGTCACAAACGTTTCATTTAGGTATTTCATACCTTTTTCTATTTCGTTTTGAAGTTTTTGAATTCTTTTATATGTTTCCTCATCAAGAAGTCCAAGTTCATAGCCTTTTGGTCCGAGTCTAAGTATCGCGTTGTCTTCTCTTAAAAGAAGTCTGTACTCGCTTCTGCTTGTAAACATTCTGTAAGGTTCATTTGTCCCTTTTGTTACCAAATCATCAATCAATACTCCTATATACGCTTCATCTCTTCTTAAAATTAAAGGCTCTTTTCCTTCTATTTTAAGTGCCGCGTTTATTCCGGCCATAATACCCTGAGCCGCTGCTTCTTCATATCCGGTGGTTCCGTTTATCTGTCCGGCAAAAAAGAGACCTTCAATCTGTTTTGTTTCAAGCGAGTGTTTTAAATTTGTCGGCTGAATAAAGTCATACTCTATCGCATACCCGAATCTGACGATTTTAGCGTTTTCAAGCCCCGGAATTGAATGAATAAAATCTTCCTGAACATCCATCGGAAGAGATGTTGAAAGCCCGTTTAAATAATATTCGGTCGCTTCAATTGTTTGAGGCTCTACAAAAACATGATGTCTTTCTTTATCAGGGAATTTATTCAGTTTATCTTCAATACTTGGACAATACCTTGGACCTATTCCCTCAATCTGACCCGTAAACAGAGGAGCTCTGTGGAAATTGCTTTTAATAATATCATGAGTCGTTTCGTTTGTATAAGTTATATAACACGGAAGCTGTTTTGGATTGAATTTGCTTTTATCCGTTCGGAAACTAAAAGGTTTAGGATTTTCATCACCCGGTTGAATTTCCATTTTTGAAAAATCAATAGTCCTTGCGTCAATTCTAGCAGTTGTTCCCGTTTTTAGTCTCTCAAGCTTAAATCCCAAATCTTCAAGGGATTTACTTATTTTTTTAGCAGGAAGTTCGTGAAATCTCCCGCCTTCAAGTTTTACGGGTCCAAAATGCATAAGACCTCTCATAAAAGTCCCGGTAGTCAATATAAGGGCTTTTGTTTTATATTCGTTTAAAAGGTTTGTCTTAACTCCGTAAACTTTTCCGTTTTTTACCAAAATTTCATCAACGATTTCCTGAGCTACGGTCAAATTCGGAGTATTTAAAATCTGTGTCCTCATCCAGATTCTGTATCTGTCCATATCTATCTGAGCCCTGCTTCCCCTAACGGCCGGACCTCTGTTTTCATTAAGTACCCTAAACTGAATTCCGGCATTATCGGTAGCAAGCGCCATAAGACCGCCAAGAGCATCTATTTCTTTTACAAGATGCCCCTTAGCAAGCCCCCCGATAGCCGGGTTACAACTAGCAGCCCCGATTTGTTCTACAAGCATCGTTAAAAGTAAGGTCTTTTTACCCATTTTCGCAGCGGCGTTTGCCGCTTCTATTCCGGCATGTCCTCCGCCTACAACTATTACGTCAAATTCTTTCATCAAACTCCTTTAATTCTTCTGCGTTTTTAATATATTTTTTAATTTCATCCATTTTATTTTGAAGTTTCAAAAATTCGTCAAACTCTTTAGAGCCGTTTTCAAATTTTCCGGGACTAATATGCACCATATTTTCGTCAAAAACATCAAGCAAAATATTACTGTTGCCCACCAAAATCAAATATTTTCTTCCGTTAAATTCAAACAATACAACCTTATTTTTAGGGTCTAACGGTTTTTGAACGAGCATACCCATATTCAGTTTTTTCATCTCTTCTTTTTTTACCGGAAGTTTTGGCATTTTTTTTCTCATAATCCAAAGGATTATAGCAAGAATTATTAAAATTGCAACAGAAACCATATAAGCCGTATAATCTATCCCTCCAGCCGGATTTTGAGCCATAAGGTCTTTAACTTCGTTATGTTGAGCTTTTATTTTTTCTATCCTAAAACGAATACCGTATCCTTCGGGCGTAAGGGCTACGGAAGTGGCAAATTTCTCAGAAGCGGATATTAAAATTTTAACTCCTTCTTTATAAGGAGAAATTGTTATTTTTCTTATAAAAAAATTTTCAAATGTTTTAGTAATGGTTTTATTATTGGATATACCTGATATATAAAATTCATTATCCGCTGTTTTTTGAACTTTTCCCGTAAATTTTTCATCTAAAGAGAGCAAAATATCCACAAACCTTTTATGTGGAAAAAAATTAACATTAATTAAGTTACCGGCAAAAAGAAAAGATATTGATAATAAAATAATCAATTTTTTCATTAATGCTCTTTTGTAAGATAATAAATAAGTGAATTGGCATCAAGCACTTCATTAAGCCTGATTGCCAGATTTTTTTCATAAACCATAACTTCGCCTTTTCCTATTATTCTTCCGTTAATATAAACTTCCGCACTCTCTCCGGCCGGTTTTTTTAAATCTATAATGCTGCCTCTTTGAAGATTTAAAATTTCCCTTATACTCATCTCCACTCTTCCTAAATCGCTTTCAAACAACACTTCCGTATCAAGAAGATTGGAATAATCGGGAATTAGCTGTTCTATTTCTTCATCTATTTTTTTATCTTCCACTACTTTTCCTTAAGAAGGATATAAAAATTAATACCGTTAAATTTAAAACACAACATTTCATCATATTCTATTTTCAATTTATCATAATCTCCTAAAAACTCAGGAACCGATATGTTGTATTTTATATTTCTTTCTTCGGCAACTACCTTAGAATTTCCTATAATAAGGTTCGTAATTTCGTTTGTCAAATCCTTTTCATCATATTCGGTATCTCCAAAAAATATTTCACTTACCATATCAAGCTTTTTTTTAGGTAAAACCAAAAAAACTTCATAATTTACATCGCCGCTTATTTCTATTTTACTCACCAATCCATGAATATCCTGCTCGTTACACTCTTTTAACTCGCCCCCAAGCGATTCGGCAAAATTTTCACACGCTTTTTTCAAAATATCAAACATGCTTTCTCCTTTGATATAATTTTATCAAAAAAGGTAAAAATTGATAAGCGCTATTTTAATTGGAGTAATTACAGGTTTTTTCTCAGGTTTTTTAGGAGTAGGAGGCGGCACTATTCTTGTACCCCTGCTCCTCCTTATAGGATTTGGACTTAAAGAAGCAATTGGCATAAGCGTTACGCAAATGATGTTAAGTTCCATTTACGGAAGTTATCTAAATTATAAAAAAGGTCTTTTAAAAATAAAAAACGGATTATCCTTGGCCTTAGGAGGAGCTATAGGAGCCAGTTTCAGCGGATTTATCGTAAAAAACACCCCAAAAGAAATTTTGGGAGCCGTTTTTTTAACCCTTGTATTAATTGCCATTATAAGATTCTTTATTACGGTAAAAGAACCAAAAGAAGAACCTCCCATCGATAATAAAAAACTTTTTTTTATCGGACTTTTTGTAGGAATGATAGCTATAAGCGTGGGAGTCGGGGGAGCTATTTTAATAACTCCCATTTTAGTCGGTTTTTTAAAATATAAATTAAAAACAACCGTAAGTCTTAGTCTTTTTTTTGTAATTTTCTCATCCATTTCCGGATTTATATCCCAAAGTTTAGCAGGACATATAAATTATACAGAGGGATTCACAATAGGATTAGCAAGTCTTATTGGAACATATTTCGGTATTAAGGCTTATCATAAAATAGACACGAAAACCCATAAAAAAATATTACTTTTCTGGTATATTTTAATATTCTTTGTTACAATGTACAAATTATATTTTAAAGGATAGTCTTGGATTTAAAACTGATAGCCGAAATAATAATAACCCTCATAATAGGATTTAGAATTTATATTTTAAGCACTTTCAATATAAAATCAGCCGCAGATAAACTTTTTGCCCTTTATTATCTTAAAAATCACCATCCTTTGCTGGGTTACGCCGTTATTTTTTACATTCTTGAAATTATTATGGTACAAATCATTCTTTTAAGAATCATAGACATAGTATTAATCATCATATTTATGATGGAACTTTTTTTAGTCTACCGCCATATTTTTATTTCTTTAAAAACAGATGACAGGGACGATTATCTCGATATAGTAATAAAAAGAATGTTTACAACGTTAACTTACAG
>NZ_JBMXVQ010000075.1:0-23137 GCF_053999135.1 Caminibacter sp. | reverse complement strand
CTCTCCTTTTTAGGTTTTACAAAATGTATTATATTAAAGATATATTAATAAGCCTCCAAAAAGAGGAGGTTATAAGAAAAACTTATTAAAAGTTGTATCTGATATAAGCTCTTATATCAGTTGCTTTGTCTACGTATGAGAACATTTTGGCCATATCAGGATTCATCATAACTCCGAAAAATCCGTCACTTCCCGGATAATCGTATTTTATATAAGTGTATCTTAATCCTGCTGTGAAGTGAGGCGCAATTTGGTGATGATAATATAAATCATATGCTTTACCTCTAACAGCCGCTATGCTTCCTACAAGAGTATCTTCACCGTATGTGAAGCTTCTCCAGTATTTACTTCCTTTAACGAAATTAATTCCAAATCTGTCGTTATCAACAAAGCCCGGCATATCAGCCCCTATCCACCAGCTGTGTCCTGAATGTGATTCTGAAGGTATATTAACTAATCCCGCAGGAGTAGGATAGTTTTTAATAATATCTGTTCCATTGTCTTTTGTTTTGCTGTATGCAAAAGACACAAAAGCTTTTGTATCGTCAAGGAAGTCGTTAATGCCGTCACCTATACCGTCTGCTTTAAATACGATATTTGTTCCAAAATAGTCACCAAAATCCTGCATTGATGCCGTAGCGTTCATTTCTGTACCTGTAGAATTTACTCCTGTAATATCAAATTGATATCCCTGTACATGCCATGCCCACACTGTTTCTGTCCATAAAGAATATTGTCCGTCATCATATGGAACTAAAATAAATCCTGCGAAATCCATATTTTTTAAAGCGTCGTTTTTGGAATACGGAGCTGAAAAGTCGCTTGGCCATTTTCCGGTCGCGCTTGAATATCCTCTTCCAGCACAGAATTTAATCCATGTTCCATAGTCCTGAAGAGCATCAGGCAGTGCTTCGTTTCCTATTTTAAAACTGAAACCGTCAAATTCCATATTGATTAAATGCGCTAATGGACTTGAAGGCGCGTCTCCCTCTCTTAAATTGGCAGGAAATCCGTTTGTTGCGGGTCTTCTTCCGGCGCTGAACATTAATGCGTTTTCAGGTCCGAAATGATAATTGAAAAATGCTTCTTTAAGTCTTACATTAATATCGTCAGGAGTTTCGTTTGCAATCCATGGAACATTTTGGAAAGGATTTGTCATCATATTTGTGGCGTCGTTGTTTCCAAACATATTATTTGCCTGAATTCTAACGGTTGCTTTTAAGTTGTCGCTTGGTTTATATACTCCCGTTAAAATTACTCTGTTTGTAAAAATATTGTTTCTTGTCTTTTTGCCTTTTACAGGATTGAAAGTGTATGTTGATTTACCGCTCATCGGGTCTGATTGAACGGAGGTTACTCCCATCCCGTCTGTTGTTCTTTCGTAAATGTGGTCATAAGTGGTTCTTAAATCAAGACTCCAAAATAAATGGTTGTTCGCTTCAATAGGATTAATTTTTTGTTGATTTTCTACAGCCATTTCTTTAATTTGCTGAACTTCTTCTTTTAAAGATTTAGTTTCAGTTTGAGATTTTTTAAGTTCTTGTATCTGTTTTTGAAGATTTTGAATTATTTCCATCTGTTTTTGAAGCTGCATTTGAAGCTCTTCAACACTTGGTGCCGCAAAAAGAGCTCCTACTGCCAGAGTTGATATTAATAACTTTTTCATTTTTACACTCCTTATTGTTTTATTTTGGTTTTATTGTGAAAAAAAAGAAGAAAAAGAGGGAAGATTACGAACATCCTGCCGGAATTTTACCTTGCATAATTCCAACTAAGAAGTCTTCAAGGTCTTTAAGTTTTCCTTTTTTGATAATTTTTTCGATACCTTTTGCAGCTTTTTCCTGTCCTGCCGCTTTTAATTTTTCAACAAGAGGTTTTCCGTTGTCTTTAAAAAGGGCTTTTAGTTCATCTACTGTTTTTACACCTAAAATCTTAATAAGCTGAGTAGATTTTACATGAGATTTTTTCTTTACGTATTTGTTGTAATATTTAAAACCTTTATTGTAATCAGCCATGGCTACACTAACGCTAAGACCGGCAACTACCGCTCCAGCTACTAAAATTTTTGCTAACTTCATATTATCTCCTTTTAATTTAATTTTAATGACCTCAAATTATAGCCCTTTTTTTCTTAAAGTTTGCTTAAAAAAGGACAATTGAATTCTCATTTACTGACAAATTCTTTACAAAGAACATAAATGAACTTTCATTCATCAATAGTATTGTAACTCTTAAAACCTTAAACTTTTCTTAAAATAAGAAAAAATTATAACAAATTTTTGATATAATAACATAATATTGAAAGGTACTGACTAAATACGTTCAACAAGAGAGCAAATTTTTAAATATTTTTACTCCAATAAAATTTACAGTTGTTTCACTTTATTTGGTCAGTGCCATTTTAAAATAAAAGGATAACAATTGAAAAAAGAAAAAGCATATGTTCTTTTGGCAAAACAGGAAGGCATTTCAAACAGAAGAGCAAAAGAACTGATAGACAGGGGACTTGTATATACCCATGACAGGAAAATAAAAATAGCAAGAGGGCTTTTGCCTGTAAATACCCGTTTTAAAATAGAAAAAATTCCTGAACCTAAAAAAATTTTTGAAGATAAAAATATTTTGGTTGTGGATAAACCTCCTTATGTTACCAGCGAAGAAATTTCTAAAAAATTCAAACTGCCTCTTTTGCACAGGCTTGATAAAGAAACCAGCGGTATTTTGATAATGACTAAAAATGAGGATTTTAGGAAAAAAGCAATTGAGGAATTTAAAAATAAAAATGTTTATAAAGAATATCTTGCATGGGTTAGCGGAATAATAGCGGAGCCTGAGACGATAGATTTGCCTATTAAGGTTATTAAAACAAAATCGGGCGCTTTTGCCAAAGTCAGTGCTGAGGGGGAAGAAGCGGTCACGGAGATTGAACCTGTTTTGGCGTTTAGAACGAAATCTAAAATCAAAGCCGTAATACATACAGGTAAAACCCATCAGATAAGAGCCCATTTAAAAGCCGTGGACCATCCTATTATAGGCGATGAAAAATACGGAGGCGAACCTTATAAAAGGGTTATGCTTCATCATCACAAATTTAAGATATTCGATTACGAGTTTGAATCACCCGAACCTAGAGATTTTAAAATGCAGGAGCAAAACGACAATACCAGAAAAAAGAAGAAAAAATAAAAAATATGATAAAATCCCTTAAAAAAAATAGCGGATATAAAAGGATGTTTTTATGTTTGAAAAAATAAGCGAAGGATTTAAAAGCGCTATAAACAAAATCAGAATGAAAGATGATGAAAAAGCTTTAAAAAAAGCCCTTGAAGAGCTTAAAAAAAATCTTTTAAAAGCGGATGTTCATTTTAAAACGGTAAAAGAGCTTTTAAAAGAAGTTGAACTTGAAACAAAAAAAGCCGGAATAGGAAAAGCAAACTTTTTAAAGGCTCTTGATAAGGCTCTTAAAAATATATTAACGGCTCCGGGGAATTACGGTTTTGTATTTTCCCCAAAACCTCCAACTGTTGTTATGATGACAGGTCTTCAGGGAAGCGGTAAGACGACCACCACGGCAAAACTTGCAAATTATCTTAAAACGTTTAAAAAGAAAAAGGTATTAATGGTTGCCGCCGACCTTCAAAGACTAGCGGCGGTTGAACAGTTAAGACAGCTTGCAGAGGCAAACGATTTGGATATTTTTTATGACGAGAGCGCAAAGGATGCCGTTGAGGTGGCTAAAAAAGGCGTAGAAGAGGCAAAAAAAGGTTTTTATGATGTTGTTTTGATAGATACAGCCGGTCGTCTGGCAATTGACGAAGAGCTTATGGATGAGCTTGTAAGAATGAAAAAAGAGATAAACCCAGACGAAATTTTTTACGTAGCCGATTCTTTGACCGGTAAAGACGCGATAAACACCGCAAAAACATTTGATGAAAAGCTTGACATTACAGGGGTTATTCTTACAAAATACGACGGAGACTCAAAAGGAGGAGTGGCTTTAAGTATCGCTCATCAGGTTGGTAAACCTTTAAGGTTTATAGGAACGGGAGAGAAAATTGCGGATATTGAAGTTTTTATGCCTGAGAGAATTGTCAGCCGTATTATGGGTGCCGGGGATATTGAGGGGCTTGTTGAGAAAACAAGTGCCGTAATAGATGAAAAAGAGGCTAAAAAACTAACAAAAAAACTTAAAAAAGGACAGTTTAATTACGATGATTTTTTAAAACAGCTTGAACAGATGAAAAAGCTTGGCAGTATGAAAAGTCTTCTTTCTATGATTCCCGGAATGGGAGGTATGCTTAAACAGCTTGGAGAGATAGATTTGGAAAATTCAAGCGAAATTAAAAAGATTAAGGCGATGATTAATTCTATGACTAAAAAAGAGAGAGAAAATCCTCATCTTATAAAAGAGAGCGCTAGCAGAAGAAGAAGAATTGCAAGAGGGGCTGGGCTTAGCGTTCAGGAAGTTAACAGAATTAACAAACAGTTTCAAAATGCCGCTAAAATGGCCAAAAAGTTTGCCGGTAAAAAAATTCCTGATATAAATGAGCTTATGAAAATGACTCAGGGCTTGAAATTTCCTAAATAATTGATTAAAATTTCACACTAAAAATATACGGGTAGGTTAGGGCGGGATAAAAAACTAAATAAATTAAAGGAGATTCGCGTGGTAAAAATTAGACTTGCGAGATTTGGTAGAAAAAAGAAACCTTTTTATAGAATAGTTGCGACTGACAGCAGAAAAAGAAGAGATTCAGGTTGGATTGAAGTAATCGGATATTACAATCCTTTAACAAATCCTAAAACTATAGAAATAGATATGGACAGACTTAATTACTGGCTTGGAAACGGTGCTCAAATGAGTGAGAGGGTTTCTAAACTTAAAAAGATTTACGAAGAAAGAACGGCTAACGTTTAATGGTTGTTGATTTTGTAACAGAATATGCAAAGCTTTTGAGTTTTGAGCCTGAAAAGATAAAAAGCGAATTGATTCCTCACGAAGATTTTGATGAAATAGTCGTATATGCCAAAAAAGCGGACGTAGGTAGAATTATCGGAAAAAACGGTTCAATGGTTAAGGCCATTAAAATGGTTATCAGCGGATGCAGGGCAAAAGAGGATAAAAATTATAAGATAACGGTGAAGGCGTATGAAGAATAAAAAAATTCCTATTGCCAAACTTGGGAAAAGTCATGGTGTAAGAGGATGGCAGAAAATTCATCTTCTTACCGATTTTCCCGAACAGTTTACGCCGGGGGCTACTTTTTCTTCAGACAGGGAAGATTTGACTATCGAAAAAATAGATTTAAAAAGAGGTCTTGTTAAAATAAAAGGTATCGATACTCCGGAAGACGCTAAAAAAATTACCAACAGACAGCTTTATACTACGGAAGAAGAGACAAGAAAAAATATTAATCTTCAAGAAAACGAATATTTTTGGTTTGATATAGAAAACTGCGAAATTTATGAAAACGGGAAAAAACTCGGCAGGGTAAAAGAGATAGAAAGAGCCGATGTTGATTATCTTGTTATTAATACGGATGAATCCCTTATAAAAGAAGGTTATCCTAAAAGATTTCTTATCGATTTTAAGCGTCATGTAAAAGACGTTGATATAAAAAACAAAAAAATTGAAGCGCAGGGCGCCCTTGATATTCTTGAATCTTTAAAATGAAAATAGTTTTTTTTTCTCTTTTTCCTTCATTAATTTTACCTTATTTTGAAGATTCTATCTTAAAAAGAGCTATTGAAAAAAAAATATTTGAAATAGAAGTTGTTAATTTTAGGGAATTTGCTAAAAACCGACATAAAAAAGTAGATACGGAAATAGCCGGGGGCGGAGCTGGAATGATACTTGACAATGTTGCTTTAAGAGAAGCTTTGAGCGAATATAAAATCCGGTATCCTGAGGCTAAGACGGTTTTTTTAACGCCCGTAGGTAAAAGATATAATCAAAAGGACGCTATTAGGTTTTCTAAGGAAAAAACACTTTTTTTAGTATGCGGCAGATATGAGGGGTTTGACGAACGTCTTATAGAGGATTTTGCCGATGAAGTTATAAGTATAGGGGATTTTATATTAACAGGAGGAGAACTTGGTGCTTTGGCTGTTGCCGATAGCGTTCTTAGAAATATAAAAGGTGTTCTTGGCAATATTGCTTCTTTGGAAGAAGAGAGTTTTAACGATAATCTGCTTGAAGCTCCCCAGTTTTCTAAAATGGGAGATATACCGCAAATTTTAAAAAGCGGTAATCATAGAAAAATTTCTGAATGGAAACAAAAAGCTTCACTTATGAAAACGAAGTTTCACAGACCTGATTTGGTTTGAAATATTTTAAAATTTTAGTATAATTTCACTTCAAAAATTAAGTGTGAATGCCCAAAAGTGGCCAATGGCACAAAGGAGAGATAATGAGAAACAGATTTATTGAAGCTTTTGAAGCTAAACAAATTGAGGAAAAATCGAAAAATATTCCTGAATTCAGACCAGGAGATACCGTAAGGGTAGCGGTTGAAATTAAAGAGGGCGAGAAAAAAAGAATTCAAAATTTTGAAGGTGTTGTAATCGCGATTAAAGGTACGGGAGCCGGTAAAACGTTTACGGTTAGAAAAATCGGTGCCAACAACATTGGAGTTGAGAGAATTTTCCCACTTTACAGCGACTCAATTGCAGGAATCGAAGTAGTAAGAAAAGGTAAAGTAAGAAGAGCTAAACTTTATTACTTAAGAGGAAAAACAGGTAAAAAAGCAAGAATTAAAGAAAGAAGAGACTAATCTTTTCCTCTTTTTTTTATTTTAACTCATATAAAGTGTCAAAGGATTTTTTTATTTTTGAGATTTATGTTATAATAGTTTCCAAAAAAAAGGAAGAGAGATGGCAAGAGATATTGAAAATATGATTTTAAGTTTCGGAGAAGTTCAGCAACCTCATGAGTGTGTAACAATCGCATATGCCGGGGTAAGAATTGAAAGTGAAAAACTTTATAACGGCGTATATCCTACGGACGGTATGAAAGAAGTAATTATCTATTTACAGCAGCAGGCTCAGGAGCTTGAAGCTGACGGAGTAAAAAACATAGATGTTAAAGTTGTAACAACAAAAGACAAAAACGGACAGGAAGTTGTGGACTTTTTAGGACAGGGAACTATAATTAAGTTAATTTAAAGGATAATCTTATTATCCTTTTTTAACTTTTGTTATTAAATAATGGGGTCTGAGAGCAATAGTTAGATTATAAAAATGGTGCCTCGGGACGGAATCGAACCGCCGACACAGGGATTTTCAGTCCCTTGCTCTACCGACTGAGCTACCGAGGCTTGGTGGTGGACCCGGCAGGACTCGAACCTGCGACCAACCGGTTATGAGCCGGTTGCTCTAACCAACTGAGCTACGGGTCCTTGTGGGTTGAAATTATATAAATTTTTTAGAAAAAAAGCAAGGGTTTTTTTAGGAATTTTGTAAAGGTGCATGAGGTTTTGCGTATTTTTGTTTGGCAGGTACCTGAATTATTTCGTATTCCCAAGGTTTTAGGGAGTTTGGAATTACTATTGCGGTTAATTTATTTCCATAAACGCATCCTGTATCTATTCCCGCTGCAAATCTGTTTTTTTTGACTTCCAAAAAAGGATTATGACCGTAAACAACAAAACCTTCGTGTCCTTTATAAGTATCCGCCCAATATCTGGCGTTTGGATAGTTATGGTCAAGAGGCAGAAATTTATCGTTTTCGTCCACTTCTCTTAAAAACAGAAGAAGGGTCATAATATTTAAAGGAGGGTTGTTTAGTCTTATTCTGTTTGTAATACCCGCATGTACAATTGTTAGGTGATTAAATTTTAAAAAAAAAGGCATTGATTCTATAAAATCAAAATCTTTTTGTTTTAATTTAGGATAAACTTTTTGCTGGTCTTCGTCAAGCTGGACTTTTCTTCCCCAGTATTTTCTTATGTGCTTATATTCATGGTTGCCCATAATGGTAAAAATTTTGTTTTTTTGGGCGTAACGCAGGGCTTCTACAGGATATGGCCCTTTATCTAAAATATCTCCTACGCTTATTTCCCATGAATTTTTGGGAATCAGTTTTCTAAGCTCTTCCCATTCTTCAAGACATCCGTGGACATCTCCGTATATAACATATCGCATAATTTTTCCTTTGCAGCATATCCTCTGATTTTTGGCGGAATTTTGTTGGTTCTGAAAAACTCTTTTTGTTTCTTTGATAAAGGAATTTTAACATATGGGGATATAAATATATTGGTTTTATTTGAGTCTATGGCTATTTTACCCTGGACTACGCAGTTAAAATCAGTTCTTAAAATTTCATCTTTTTGGGCTTTTGTAGGTAAAATCCCCAATCTTTTTAGAATTAAGTCAATCTTTTTTATGTCTTTTTGAGGAATGGATTTTTTGAAAAAGTATAAATCTTTTATCTTGTGCCAGTCGTAATCGACCAAAAGTTTTTTATCTTCTTCTAAAAATTCAAAACTTTTTTTAACCCCGTTTTCAAACAGTTCGATAAATTTGTCGGAAAATTCATGTCTTATGAAATTTCTTTTATATTTTTTATCAAAATTACTTTCGTCTATAAAATAATTAATGTTACGTTTATGTAAAAATTTTATAATTTCTTTACGAGATACATTATAAAAAGGTCTATATATTTTATAAAATTCTCTCTCCTCCCATTTTTCCATACTTATCAGTTCTTTAAGTCCTGCACCTTTGCCAAACTGCATTAAAAACCATTCAAATCTGTCGTTTAACTGATGGGCTAAAATAAGAGTGTCATATCCGTGTTTTTTTATAATTTCTTCAAAAAATCCGTATCTGCAGTCCCTTGCTTTTTTTTCACTGAATTTATTTAGTTTGCAGTCTTTGATAAATATTTTTTTATTGTATTTTTTTGCGAGCGTTTTAGCATATTCGACTTCTTCATGGCTAGTTTGGCGGGTGTGGTAATTTACTGTTGCCAAATCAAAAGGAATATTTTTTTCAAGAAGCCAGAAAAAAAGAGCGCTTGAATCAACCCCTCCTGAAAAAGCTAAAAGATTTTTAGCCAATTATTTTTCCTATTAACTGGTTTTTTGCAAGTTCGGTTATTTTTACTTTATATAAATTTCCTACGTTAAGATTTTCAATTTCGCTTTCATTAACTAAAATATCCCCGTCAACTTCAGGAGTCCAGAGTTTCGGGCGTACCGAATAAAAAAACCCGTCATCTGTTAGTCCGTCCATGTAGCATTCGCAGGTTTTATCTAGATATTTTTTAAGCGACTCTATAGTTGTTTTTTGAACGGTTTTTTCCATCTCTTTTACCCTTGCCTCTATAACGGCATCGGGAAGTTTGTCTTTTCTTTTAAAAGCGGCTGTGTCTTCTTCGTCCGAATAGGCAAATACGTTTACCCTGTCAAATTTATATTCTTCCAAAAATTTTCTGAGTTCTTCAAAATCTTCATGAGTTTCTCCCGGATGTCCTACAATTACGGAAGTTCTTACAAAACTGAAATCTTTTCTCATTTCATCTAAAAGTTTTTTTAATTTTTCTACGCTTCCTCCGCGACGCATAATTTTAAGCATTCTTGGAGTAATGTGCTGTATCGGTATATCAAAATAGTTTTGAACGTTTTTTGATTGTAATATTTTTTTTACAAGTCTTTTTGTAGTGGTGGCCGGATAAAGATACAGTATTCTAACCGTAATTCCTTCGATTTTATCTATTTCATCAATTAATCTCTCAAGCCCGTCCCTGATACCATAATCTCTAAGGTATGAACTTGAGTCCTGGGAAGCAAGGGAAAAATCTTTAAAGCCTTTATCTTTTAAGCGTTTAATTTCGTCTATAATTTCTTTAACAGGTCTTGATTGAAGTCTTCCTTTAAAGTTTGGAATAGCGCAAAAGGCGCATTTTTGATTGCATCCTTCACTGAGTTTGATATATGCGTGATAACTGCTGCCCGTGATTACTCTTTCATCATTATGAATTAAATAAACCTTTGGAGTAAAATACTTTTTTTTATTTGATTTTATTACCTTGTCTATATTTCCAAAATCCCCAACCCCGGTCCAGATATCTACTTCCGGTATTTCTTCGGGCAGTATGTCTTTATATCTTTCGCTGAGACATCCTGTAACCACTATTTTGGCGTTTTCTTTTTTTTCGTTTGCAAGTTCGAGAATTGTATCTATTGATTCCTCTTTGGCCGGATTTATAAATCCGCATGTGTTTATGATAATCAAATCGGCTTCGTTTGGATTGTCTGTTATGGTGTATTCTTTTTTTAGCTTACCAAGCATTACTTCGCTGTCTATTAGATTTTTTACGCATCCAAGGGAGGCTAAATACAGTTTTTTCATGTCAGTGTCCTGTAAACATTTTGGCAAATGCTAATATAGCTCCTATGATTATGGAAGTTTGAGCTATAAACATTCCGACTATCCACTTTATAGTCGTAACTTTTGATGTTTCTATTTCTTTGGTGAGTTTGACATCGAGTTCTTTTATTTCTTTTCTGGTGTTTTCAATTTCTTTTGTAAGCTTAGCGTCAAGTTCTTTGATTTCCCTTGAAAGTTTGACGTCGAGTTCTTTTATTTCTTTTCTGGTGTTTTCAATTTCTTTTGTAAGTCTTAATTCTGTTTCTTTTACGTCGCTTTTTGTTGCATGGTATTTCAACTCCGGATATTCACTGTTTATGCCCTCTATAAGTTCGGATACTATTTCGCTTTTTTCGTCTTCTGTCAGTTTATCATTGCTGAGTATTGCTTTGATTATGTTTTTAGGGTTTGGAGACATTGATTGCCTTTTTTATGTATTATATCAAATTGTGCTATAATAAATGATATTTTTTAATTAAAAGTTAAACGGAGCGTATATGGAGAGGCTTGGACTGATACTTGGATTGATTATCGGACTTTACGGGCTTTATAAAATAGATTATATTTTATACAAAGGGCTGAATTATTTTGGTAAATACGTCTTTTTTACCCTTTTTAATTTGTTTGTTTTATATCTTTTTTGGTTTTTTTATAAAAGATTTAATGGGTATTTAAAAATCATTATGCCTCTTTTATGGGGAGTTGTTATATTGTTGGTAGGGTTTAAAATTGCATAAAATATTTATTATCTTTTTTTTATTGATAACTTTTTCTTATTCTGCTACATATTATGTTGATAAAAATCCAAGTTGTGTTTTATTTTTATGTACTGTATGTGATGAAACTCTTGTAACAAGTTCAGACATAAAAAGCACGATAAAAGATGCAATAGATGCAAGTAGCAGTGGAGATGCTATAAAGATATGTCCTGATAAATATAATGAGAGTGATTTGTTTATTGATAAAGACTTGGAAATTAATTCTACAACTTTAAATCCTGATGATGTAATTGTTTATGATAATAGTGGAAATGAAATATTTATTTACAGTGGTAATAGAAATAATATTGTTTTAAGTGGCATTACCATAAAACAAGACAGTAACGCAACGGCTTTATATATAGACCAAGGTAAAAATTTTAGTTTTAATAAATTAAAAATTGTTTCAAAAGGGGATGGAATAAGACAAGAGGGCAATACTTTTCAAAAATCTACTTTTGATAATATTGAAATAAACGCTTCAGATAACGGAATTGTTATTTATTATCCTAAAAAATTTATTTTGAAAAATTCAAAAATTTATGCAAAAAACTGGTCTTTTTATGCAGAAGAGCCTACAGGGTATATAAGGCTTTTAGAAAGTGAGTTTCACTCTAAAAACAATGCGGTATGGTTTGGAAATAAATCTCAAAACTATAAAGTAGATGGTTGTAAGTTTTATGTTGAAAATGAGAGTGCCGCGGGAATTGGTTTTGATAAAGCCAATAATTTTAAAGTTTATACCTCTTATTTTAATGCCAACAACAGAGGGAGCGGTATCTGGATAAATGGGACGATTGATGGAAATTTTACTTTAAGGGACAGCTATTTTGAAAATATGAAATATGAAGCCTTATATTTAAAAAAGGTGCAGGGGGATATTAAAATATTGGGAAATTATTTTGATACTTATTCTTATGGGATTAGGGTAAGTGATTGTTCAAACGGGGATTATATAAAAGATAATATTTTTAAAGACGGAAAAGAGTATGGACTTTGGCTTTTAGATGATTTTAAATTAAGAAATTTTGATATTTATTACAACTGTTTTATTAATAATGAAAAGCAGGCAAACAGCAGAGACAAAGATGCCGATTTTGATAATGGAAGCATTGGAAATTATTGGAGCGATGCCGAGGGGGATAAAAAGTATGAAGTTCCCGATGTTCCAAGGTATGATAACTATCCGCAATCTCACTGCGTTGTTTTAGCGAATGCTTTTATAGATTATCATATGGATGAGTGTAAATGGGATGACGATAATACCACATATGAAATTAAAAACTTTGGAAGTGGTGGGAATGATTATAATGCTACGGCACAAAACGGAGCCGATACGGTAAGTGATAAGGTGATATGTAGGGGAGGTAATTTAATTAACGATTATTATCTTATACCTAAAAATCCTATTGAATTAAAAGATAGATATACAATTAATATGTGGCTTAAGTTTCCTTTAAATGATGATGTCCATAATGATGATAACGGAAATAAATATTTTAACATTGCTGACAGAAACGGAAGCAGTGAGGATTTTATTTATTTAACTTTAACTCCTTCTGGAAACTGGATTTGGGCTGTAGGGAGTGGTAGCAATGGAGGCTGGAATGAGTTTCCTGATGATTTGGACGGATGGCATATGTTAAGTTTTGTGGTAAATGGGAGCAGTACAAAACTTTATATAGACGGAAAATATGAAAACAGAATTGATTATGCCGTAACCGATGATAATTTATCAGTTCTTTTTAATTCCGATTATGATACCGGAAACGGTCCTTACGGTCAGTCAATTGGTGGGGTAGTTGATGAGTTTAAAATTTTTAAAAAAGTTTTACGTGTAGCGGATATTATGAAAATTTATTTAAAAGAAAAAGAAGGGTATGATTATAAAGGGGAAAAAAGGGATTGCAATGTCTGTTATCCTCCTACTCCTTTAACTGAATGGAGAATGGACGAATGTGAATGGGACAGTGATATTAATACGTATGAAATAAAAGATGAATTAAATGAATATAATGCCACGGCTGTGAATGGTGCTAATACAATAAAAGCAAAGCTTTGCAGAGGAGGGGACTTAAACGGAACTTCTACTGAAAATAATAAATATATAAAACTTCAAAACTATCCTGATTTGAATGATACATGGAGTTTTGTGGGTTGGGTTAATTTTCCTTTGAATGACGATAATCACAAAGATATAAACGGGAAATACTATTTTGTGCTTGGAAGTGTTGATGGGGATGGGGATTTGGCTTACTTTGCAAAAGATACGAGTAACGGTGATTTTTATTTTGGAGTTTATGATAACGATAAAAATACGCAGGAAGAAAAGATAGATAAACAAAACGGATGGCATCATATAGGGGTTGTTTCAACGGGAAGTGAAACCATTTTGTATATTGATGCTAAAGAAATAACAAAAATTGGAACTCATACAAAAGGAAAAGTGAAATATATAGGAACTTCTACTGACCATCCAGATGAAGAAACAATTGGAAGTATAATGGATGAGGTTAAATTATATGACGGGATTTTGAGCAGCGGTGATGTTTATGATATTTTTAATAATGAAAATCAGGGTAAAAACGCAGACGGTACTAACAGAAACTGTCCTAATTGTGAGGAAGAAAGCAAAACATACAAGTTTGATGCATGGAACGATGACCATAATATCAGCGACAGAAACATTACTACAAAAATAGTTGGAAAAACGTTTGTAATAACCGTTGCTTCTTTGGATGAAAACGGAAGCAATTTTCAGGAGTTTAACGGAACGGTTTGTACTAGGGTAGTTTCTGATAATTATTATGGCGATTGGAATAAAAGTTTTTGGAATAGTAACAAAACAGAAGAAAACGTAACATTTGTTATTGATAAGGCTTTAAACGATGCAAGGATAAATATTCAGTGGAAAGAAAGCAAAGACGTTTCCTGTCCAGTAAACGACGGTAATGAGAGTAATTCAAGCGATAATTTTGCCGTAAGGCCCGAGAAATTTAAAATAACTAATATACCGGATAAGATTAAAGCCGGTGAAGAATTTAACGTTACGGTAAAGGCCCTTGATTTTAACGGTAATCCTGCAAAAGATTATAATGAGAGTATTTACATGAACGGTCAAAGTGCGGATTTGGAGTATAATGAAACGAAAACAAACTGTAAAACAGGAACACTTGAAAAAATAAGCGGCGGGGTTTTTAAAGACGGTGAAGCAAATATAACCTTAAAATATGACGAGGTCAGCGACCTTAATATTACAATAAAAGAGATAAACGGAAGCGAGTTTGCAAATGTCGATAAGGACGATACAAACGATACCAAAAGGTTTATAAGTCCCGATTCTGAGATTATAGGTATAATTCCAGACCATTTTAAAATAGAGAGCAGTATAAGAGATTTTGATGTTGATAATAATTTTACCTATTTTGACAGGGATTTAAACGTATATTCTTTAATGGAAATTAATATTACAGCAGAGAATAAAGATAATGAAACAACGGAAAATTATAATGTTTTATGTGCTGCTAAGCCTGTTGAAATAAATATTACGAATACACTTTCCCATACCGACAATTTTAATAATTTAATCTATTTTTATACGGATGCCAACGATACTAACAGTACAGAAAACAATATAAGCGTTGAGAGTGAGACTCAGTATTCCATAGAATATAAGGAAAGTAATTTTACCGTTGATAATAAAGGAAGTACTAAAATAGTTGTTTATTTTAATTTTGACAAAAATATTTCAAATCCTATTAATCCGTTGAAAGTTAATGTCACTAAAATAAGAGTTGTTGATGAGAATAACGTAAGCGGCGAAACAACCCCTGATACTAATCTGAGATTTTATTACGGAAATATAAATACCGAAGATATATTGGCTACTCAAGACGATGTGGAAGCGAATATGACGTTTTTAATATATGCCGAAGACGCAGACGACCCGCTGCTTCCATCAGATACCAAAGAGGTGGAATATAACTGGTTTATGAATACTTTACATAAAGATATTGACGGAAATATCAGCATTGAGGAAATAAATATTTCAGGCGGTTATACCGTATCAAACGATATAAGCGAAAATGAGGTTAATGTAACTTCGGTTAAAATTGAAAAGGGAAAATTAATTGTAAATATAAAAAGAAATAATATTGATTTTGCGGTGTTTCACCTGTTGTCTCCAAGATTTAAATGGCTTTGGTATTCAAGATTTGGTGAAGAATATAATATAAGTAACGGCAGCAGCTGCAAAAACCACTTTTGTTTTACCGTTACATGGGAAACGGAAAAAAGTAAAGAAGCAGGGGAAATAGGAGGAGGAGATTTTGAAGGTAAGGAGGCAAATGTTACAAAAACACATAATAAAAGAAGGGGGGTGAAAATTTACAGATAAATATTGTCTATAAGTCTGGTGCTGCCGACATAAGCGGCTATTAATATAATAGTGTTGCCGGGATATATTTTATCTATATAATTAAAATCCTTATCCACAAAAGCAATATATTGGAGTTTGTCAACGTCTAAGATGTTTATCATTTCTTTTTTTATTTCTTCTATATCCGTTGTTTTTTGTGATAGTTTTGCCGCTTTTTTCAGGGCTTTGCTTATGCTAAGCGCCCTTTGTCTCTCTTCGGGGTTTAGGTAAATATTTCTGCTAGAAAGTGCTAAGCCGTCTTTTTCCCTTACCGTATCGCACTCTTTTATTTCAATGTTCAGAAAAAAATTATTTACCATCTGTTTAATAAGATAAAGCTGTTGGGCGTCTTTTTTGCCAAAATATGCGCGTGTGGGGGATATTATGTTAAAAAGTTTGTTTACCACCTGCAAAACCCCGTCAAAATGCCCGGGGCGGTAAAAGCCTTCTAAAATATACCCTTTTATTTTAGGGGCTTTTATTAAAATTTCGTCATCGGTATACATATTTTCGGGAGTCGGCGTAAATACGGCGTCCACTCCGGCACGTTTACATATTTCAAAGTCGGCTTCAAGTCTTCTTGGGTATTTATTAAAATCTTCTCCGGGTAGAAACTGGGTTGGATTGACGAAAATAGAAACTATTACATAATCGTTTTCTTCTCTTGCTTTTTTAATTAATGAGAGATGTCCCTCATGCAAGGCTCCCATAGTCGGGACAAATCCGACCGAGCCTTTTAAATCTTTTCTGTACTCTTTCGCCTCTGTTGGAGAGTTTAGAATTTTCATAAGATGACCTTTTTTGATAGAATTATATAAAACTTTTGGGCACTGACTAAATAAAGTAAAACAATTGTAAATTTTAATGCGGTAAAAGCGTTAAAAAAGTGCATTTAAGGTGTAGCGGTTTATACTTTTTAGCTCTTACGAAATGTTTAAAGATTTGCTCTTTTGTTGAGCGTATTTAGTCAGTACCAGATAGAATTATATAAAACTATTTTTTAATAATAAAAGGAGCAAACCGTATGGATGCTTTTGAATATACCGAATTGATAAAAGACCTGGAAAATAAGCTCAAAAACATAGAGTCCATTTTAAAACCGGATGAACTTCAAAAACGGCTTGATGAAATTACGAATATGGAAAATCAACCTGAGTTTTGGAACGACCCTAAAAAGTCGGCAAAAATTCAAAAAGAAAAAAATATTATTTTAAGAAAACTTGAAAAATATCAAAAAGCAAAACAAGCTTTAATGGATAATAAAGATATGTATGAACTGGCTTCCATTGAAGAGGATGAAGAGACGTTAAACGAAGTGTTTAACGATGTAAAAGAGCTTGAAAAAATAATAAGAGACCTTGAAATAGAAGTTATGTTAAGCGGTGAAAATGATGAAAAAAACGCCATTATCACCATCCATCCGGGTGCAGGAGGAACCGAATCGCATGACTGGGCGAGTATGCTTTACAGGATGTATCTGAGATTTGCCGAAAGAAAAGGATGGAAGGTTGACGTGCTTGATTATCAGGCGGGAGATGAAGCCGGAATTAAAGACGCAACCCTTCTTATAAAAGGCGAAAACGCATACGGATATTTAAAAGTTGAAAACGGAATTCACAGGTTGGTTAGAGTCAGTCCTTTTGACAGTGCCGGAAGACGCCATACTTCTTTTGCTTCGGTGCAGGTTTCTCCGGAAATAGATGACGATATAGAAATAGAAATAGACCCTAAGGATATAAGAATAGACGTATTTCGTGCAAGCGGAGCCGGAGGTCAGCACGTAAACAAAACGGAAAGTGCCGTAAGAATTACCCATGAACCTACAGGGATAGTGGTCAGCTGTCAGCAGGACAGGTCTCAGCACAAAAATAAAGAAATGGCTTTTAAAATGTTAAAATCAAAGCTTTATGAACTTGAGCTTGAGAAAAGAAGAGCCGAAGAGGAAGGAAAGCCAAAAGACGAAATGGGATGGGGGCATCAAATCAGAAGCTACGTTCTTTTTCCTTATCAACAGGTAAAAGACAATAGAAGCAATAAAGCTTATTCAAAGGTTGATGATATTCTTGACGGTGATTTGAATGAAATTATAGAAGATGTGCTGATTTCACAAAAAAGCGGGTCATGAAAAAAGCTCTCACTCTTATAGAATTGATTTTTACCATTATTATTATTGGAATAACGTTTACCGTTATTCCTAAAATTATTATAGTATCCAATAAAACCCTTGAAACTACCTTAAAAGAGGAGGTGGTTTTTAATATGATGGCTAAGATGATAGATTTGTCTTTTAAAGAGTATGACAAAGAAAACGTTGAGTATGACGATATTCTTATAGCGCACGACCCTGACAATAATCCTGTTAATATAGCGCTTGACTGTAATTCTTCATCGGGATACAGGATAGGGGGATTTGTGGGCAGCAGGAACTGTGAAAACAATATAACTGAAAATCCTGTTGAAGGGAGTGGGAAAGAGTGCGATTATATAGACTGTTATGACGGATATAATGAAAAAATTTATGGGCATTACAGAGGAGAATATAATCTCAGTATTACGGTAGGATATACGGATGAATGGAATGAAACGGTTTATGATGAAGATAATAATAGATTGGTTTTTGATTTTAACGCCACTTCTTTAAAAGGCGATAGTGATGATGAGAAGACCAATATAAAAAGAGTTTATATTACCGTCGTTGATACAAAAGGCAATAATATTTCTTCCGTTAGTTACTATTCGGCGAATATAGGACATATAAAAATAGAGAGCGAAGCATGGTAAAAAGAGGTTTTACGCTTATAGAAATACTGTTTGTTTTGATAATTATAACTTTTTTGATTATAGGCGCGTTTGAAATAATAGGAAAAATTTACAAAAGAAATTTTATGGTAACAAAGACAAGCGAATTTGAGTTTTTAACACAGCAGACGCTTGACCAGATAAGCGGAATGATTTATTACAGGGTCCCTTTAAGCGTTATAGGATATAATTATTCAGTTACACCTCAATACAAATATATCGGGGAAATTACGGAAGATGATAATTATACCGTTCTTGAATGGATAGGAGAGGCTTTCGACGCCAAACAGGAAGCAAATCTTAGCGGTTTTATAGACCTTTATGCAAGCGACAGCGAAAATAAAATACTGGTTGCGAAAGATTTTAATAAAAGTTTTATAGAAGATGTTTTAAAGCATAAGTTTAATATTTCAAGCAGTATTGAAAATATTATCGGAATTATTTTTGCCGGGAGTTTTGACAGGGGAGAGGAGGGAGTACTTGACGATTACGAAAACGCTTTTGGATGGCACGGCGGAGGGCATAATCATGTGTTTACGGCAAGTTCAATTAAGCCTAGTGGAAACGACTCTAATGATTCTAATATTACTTTAGACGAAAAACCTAACAGAATATACGCTAAATTTTATCTGGCCGACAGTGCTTACGCTATAGCCAGATTTGGGGATTTAAATAAGAGTAATTGGAACTGCGGGGTTTCAGCGCCTGAAAGTGATGATACTCTTTTGTTTTTTTATAATTACCGCCCATGGAAAGGAGAGACTTTTTGCGGAGACGGTGGAGTTGGGGATGTTACGGTACTTGCCGAAAATGTAAAAGCTTTTAAAGTAAAAGCCGTTAACGAACATTTGGAACTTAAAATAACAATGAAAAAAATAAAAGACGATATCAATATTACGGTATCTAAACAAAAGGCGGTGTTTTGAGAAAAGGAATAGGGCTTATTTCGGCTTTAATGATACTGCTTCTTATGGCGACGCTTATAGTTGCGATTTTAAAAATATCTTTTATAAGCGTAAAGCATGTAAGCGATAGTTATATGAGGGAGAGAGCCGAGCTTTTTATGCAAAGCGCGATAGAAAACGCTATATTGGCTATAGAAGGGTATGATAGAAATATTTCAAAATGTCTTAAACATATAACTTTTAGGGATGAAAAAAAAAGGTTTAAGGCTGATGTGGATATACTCAGATACTATTTTTATAAAAATTCCGATGAAGCCGGTTACAACTGTGATAATGCGGTTTTGATAGATACCGACAAATCCCATGGAAACGTATTGTTAAAAGTAGTTGTAGAGTCTAATAATTCAAATCCGAGGAATTTTGGCAAACATATAAGAATTCAGAAAATAACTTTACAAAGGCCTTAGGTGAAAGGATTTAGTTTAATAGAACTTATTTTTGTGCTTATTATTATCGGTGTATTAAGTGTTATAGGAGCCGGGTATATTTATAACGGTGAAAATGTGCTATTATCCGATGCGAATGTGTTAAAACAAAAACTTCTTGAGAAACGCTCAAACGCCCTTGGTTTTATGGCGGATATGAATAAAGAGGATGAAAAAAACAGCGTGTGTCTTAAGATAAATAAAGATGATTTAAGTAAAGATAGCGATAAGGTTAAATATATTTTTAAGTCAACTATAAATTCTCCTTGGGATATATTGTGTTTTGACAGTTTCGGAAGGATTTATCATGATGAAGTAAATATAAGTAATCTTATTCATAATGAATTTAATATTACGCTTAAAACAGAAGATAATAATAAAAAAATTTTGACCGTTTATCCAATAAGCGGTTATGTAAAGGTTTGGTGATGAAAGTTGTTTATTTACAAAAAGAGTATATATATGTTTATGAAAACGGAAAGATTGAAAGAAAAGAATTTACCAAAGAAAAAGGTATAGCAACCACTACTATTTCATATAAAGACGTACATCATGTCAGTTTTAAGCTTCCTAAAAATTTAGATGAAGAGATGCTTTTGGTGGAAGCGGAAAAATATGTGTTCACCGAAGGCGGTTTGGAATATGAAAAAGAATATAAGATTAATTATTATTTTCAGGATTTTGATGATTTTTATTATGTAGATGCTTTTGCTGTGGATATTGAAAAATTAAAATCTGTTGTAAAATATGCTACAGATACTTATAAATATATAGATTTTATTTCTTTAGGCCCTTTTGTTTTTGAAAGTTTTTACGAAATAGAAGAGGTTGTTCCCCGTGTAGATATATTTGTTTATTTTTCAAAAGATGATGCTTATATGAGCTGTTTTAGAGGGGGAAAATTTATTTTTTGTAAAGCTCTAAATAAAATTTCTTCTCTTGTCAGAACTTTAAATCTTTCTGTAGACGATGTTATTGAGATATTAACTGAGAAAGGAATGAAATCTTCCTTATATGAGAGAAAAGAAGTATTTGAAGAAATAAATAACTTTTTTTCTCAACTGTTTATGAGAATGAATACTGTTATAAATTACAGTGTTAATTTTTATCGGCTTGGGAAAATAGACAGAATTTATTTTTATTCTCCTTTTGAGATAAAAGGTTTTTTTGAAGCTTTTAGTGATTTTTGGAGTTTAAGCGGAGTGGAATTTAAAAAATATTCGATTGAGAGTGAATATGACGCTTTTGATGTTACCGCTACTTATTTTAATGCTTTACATTATGATAATGAAAATTTAAATTTTTCCGTTTTTAAAAAGCCTCCGCCTTTTTATAAAACAGAAATTGGAAAAGTGGTGATTTTAATCGGAATAGTAACATTAATCTTGGGAATAGATATTGCTTACAAATATTTGACAATTGATAAACTTGAAAAAGAAATAAGGCTTTTAAATATTCAATATAATGAAAAAGCTGTTCAATTTAAAAAAGCACAAAAAGAAGTTAAAGATTTAAATAAAAAAATAAAAAAACTGAAAAAAGAAAACAGTATGATTAGGATGAAAATAAACGAAATAGATAAAAAAGTCACTAAACTTTACAATATTTTAAAAGAGTTTCCTTTTTCGAATTATTTAGCCGAAATAACGGCTCTTTTAAAAAAGTATCATTTAAAAGCGGAAAGAATAAATTATTTTGAAAAAAAATTTAAGGTTGTAGTAGTTGGAGATTATAACAACTCTTCTACTATAGCGTTGTTTATGAAAGATTTGCTTTTGCTTAAATATAAGAAAGTAAATTCTAAAGAAATTTCAAACAAAGATGGTAAATATATATCTGAAATTACTTTTGAAAGAGAAAAATGAATATAATAAATAAAATAGAAGAATATCTTAGGTCATTAGATAAAAAAAATAAGATAATGCTTTATTTTGGGGTGTTTTTATTGGGAGGTCTTTTTTATTATTATGTTAATTATGAAATTTTAGAACTTAAGATTAATAAACTTGAAAATGCAAAACAGTCTCTTTTAGAAAAAATAAAAAGACAAAAAACAGTTTTGGCGGTTGAGCTTATTAAGCTTAGAAAAAACTATAATGCTTTAAAAAAGGAGAATTTTACCTTAAAAGAAAATCTTAAGTATTTAGAAATGCTTGTTAATACATCAAATATACTTATTATAAATGATAAAACTTTTTTTTCTATTTTGAATAAGGTACTTGAAAATTCTAAAAAGAATGATATAAATTCTTCATATCTTATAAAAGATATGAAAAAAGAAGGTTTAAAACAGTTTGATGTAATTACACAGGGAAATATTGATACGGCTAAATTTTTTAATATTGTTTATTTTTTAAGAGATGTAGAGAAGATTTATTGTATTAAAACTTTAAAAAAAGTAGATTTTAATAAAAGTTCTAATAAGATAAAGTTTAATATAGAATTTAATTTCTGGAGTTATAAATGAAAATTATTTTAATGTCGATTATTGCGATTTGGTTATTTGCCGACGTTAAAAGTATTATCTGGAAAATAAAACAGATGGAGAATATAAAATATAAGTTTATTCCTTTTGTGCAATATAATCCTTTTGAAGATGAAAAAGTGAAAAAAAAACCTGTAAAAAAAGAAAAAAAATTAAAAACCTTTCATCATGAAGTATTAATATTAAAAGTGTATGCGGTTTTTAACGATAAAGTATATATTAACGGAAAGTGGTATAAAGTCGGTGATGAGATTTACGGAAATAAAATAGTAAAGATATATCCTACAAAAGTGGTTTTTATAAAAAACGGAAAAATTTTTGAAATTCCTATAGGTACGAAAATTTTAAAGGTTAACTAAGTGAAAAAAGTTTTTATGATTATACTTTTTTTATCCGTGTTGTTTGCAAATGTATGTGATAAAAAACTTTTCTCTCTTTCTCTAAACGCACCTATGCCGTTAAAAAGCGTTTTAATGGATTTATCACATGAATGTAATCTGAATATTATTTTCAGTGATAAAAAATCAAAAGAGATAGTAAATAAATACAATCTTGAATTTGTAAATATATCTCATGCTAATTTTAAGGAATTTTTAGATACCCTTTTTGAGGGTACTCCTCTTTTTTACACTTTAAAAGATAATAAACTTATTTTATCTTTTTATCGTACAAAAACGTTTACAATCGATTTTATTCCAAATATATTTAGCGGAAGCTCTTCTTTGGATGCGACGGATAACAGCGTTAATTCAAAGTATTCTTTTGACTTTTGGAAGAACCTGAAAAATAATTTAATTCAGATATTAAAAAATATAGATAAAGATTATAAACCTCCCGTGATAGATAAAAACTCGGGACTTATAACTGTAACAGGGAATAAAAAACAGTTAAAAGAAATTGCTGAATATTTGGAAAAA